>JAAZLY010000163.1 GCA_012799115.1 Bacillota bacterium | reverse complement strand
CGCCAGTCTAAAAGGAGCATGGCCACGGCGCAGCCAATTCCATTTAGCAAGATTCCACTAACCTGCTGCAATTGCTCCTTATAGAGGGATTCAACAACTTGGACATCATTCGTTCCCCGGGAGATATAGTCGCCAGAATGGGATTCTCCAAGTTCGGTCTGATCGAGACGGATGAGCTTGGTGAGCACTGCTTCTCGCAGACGACCTGTTGTCCTTAAGGCTGCAACAGATACTAGATATTCCCCAAGGGGTGTCAAAAGAGCGATAACACCTGTTAAGATCAGAAACCGAAGGGCTACAGGTAGGATGAAACTCGCATCATACACCGCCCGATCAAAGGTCTCTAATAGGAGGTAGGCCACAACAATATTACTTAAGGGATTGGTGATACCTAGAACCAGAATCCCTGCTAAGTACATCATCCTATTCTCTTTGAGTATATGCAGCATGTTCTTGTACTTAGCCATTTAAGCCACCTCCTTGGCCCGGTAGAGTCTTGCGTAGATACCGTCATTCTTCAGAAGTTCTTCATGTGTTCCTAGTTCCGCGATTCTTCCCTGATCGAGCACCAAGATTCGATCCATGCTCTGAATTGTCGATAAGCGGTGGGCGATCACAATGGTCGTTCGCCCCTCCATCGCACTTTCCAAAGCCTTTTCCACAGCATGCTCCGATTCTGTATCCAAAGCAGATGTAGCTTCATCCAATAAGAGTAGTCTTGGATCAGACAAGATGGCCCTGGCAATGGCCAGACGCTGCTTTTGTCCCCCTGACAGCGTAGCACCTCGCTCACCCACAACTGTCTCATATTGCTCGGGTAAGGCCATGACAAACTCGTGGGCCTGCGCTTTTTCAGCCGCCAGCATGATCTCATCCAGAGATAGATCCCGGCCAAGAGCTATATTCTCCCTAATTGTAGTTGGGAAGAGAAAGGTCTCCTGGGCAACAACGGCAATATTCTTACGAAGCTCCTCTAGGCTCCACTCTGCTATAGACTTCCCAAAGAGACGTATGTCTCCACCTTTAGGCTCATAGAAGCCGGTGATCAGCTTGAAGATCGTGGATTTTCCACTCCCACTGGCCCCAACAATGGCTACCCTTTCACCGCACTCTACCTTGAAACTTAGGCTCTGCAAAACAGGCTCTGTATGGTAGGCATAATCTACGCCGGCAAATTCCACGATTTGCGGAGCATCAGCCGCCACGACAGTTCCCCTTTGCCGCTCTACTTCTAGGCCAATAATGCCATAAAGGCGCTCAAGAGCTGCCATAGCCCCTTTGTAACTAGCGAAATGGCTGGGTACTTGTCCTAAAGGCCAGGTTAAGTGGTTCAACAGATTGATGAAGGCTAGAAGGCCACCACTAGTTAAGGCCCCCCGGGTGATCAAAACGCTTCCTACCGCGAGGGGTACGAGAAATGGCAAGAATGACAAGAGACCGGATACCGCCGATAGAAGCGCTCTACGTGCTGCAATCATCTGCCCTTTTTGGACCGACTTATTCACTTGTTGTCGGAAGATCGCGCTGAGATGATCCTGCAAGTTGAAAGCCTTAACAATTTCCATTCCACCCAGAATGTCTTGGCTAGAAGCATTCACCGCCGCCAGTTCCTCTTGGAGCGATTTGCTATAAGCCTGTATAGGTTGGGTTATCTTCATGGTTGAAAGCATCAAGATGGGTACAAAGAGCAAACACGCCAGAGCGAGTTGCCAACTGATCAGCGACATGTAGATAAGTGACGCAAGGGCCATCAACGGCCTATGCATCAAGAGGTAACCCTCTGTATCCAAAAACCGTTTTACTGCTTGCAGATCATTGGTTAGGATCGAGAGGCTATCGCCGCTATGCATACTCTCCAGAGTGCCAATGGGCAAAAAGGCAAATTGTCTAGTAGCCGCGTACCTCAGATCTGCCGTTGCCCTTTCACTAAGTGACCCACGGAGACGATTACGAAGGTACCCCACGCACGTACCTACGAGGACGAGTCCGAGCAAGCCATAGGCAAACGATGCAAACCCTTCAGGATTTTGCAGGCTCTTATCAATTCCTCCCCTAAGTACATGTGCTAATCCAAGTGTGACCGCTATATCCATGGCAATCACTACTGGTAAAAGTGCCACCAGTCTTCGCGACCGCCTGTCACTAAGTAGCATTCTGCGAAACAGATTCTTCCCTTGCACAGTATCACCCCTTGCCTTCCATTAGTAGCATTGTACTATGGCTAGGACTGGCAAGACCACGCACTAAAGGCATACTTTGCCTCCGCCTTAAGACGGAAAAGGATCAAAAAAAGCGACTAACAAAAAAGGCGTTAGTCGCTGAAGTTTGCTATTGCATCAGTGGGCCTTAACCTCCGTCCAGATTCGATCATAGAGACTGAGGGTTTGGCCAAGATTGACAAAGATCTCCGCATCTACAAGGTCTTCTTCCTCAGGGTAGATGCTGCGATCCGTCGTAACGTCTCGAGGTAGCATCTCCCGAGCCGCGAGATTGGGTGTGGAGTAACCAGTATACTCTGCGTTCCGCAAAGCGATTTCAGGGTCATTCATGAAATTGATAAAGCGCATAGCCCCTGCCTTATTATTGGCTCCCTTTGGTACCGCCATCACATCAAACCAGAGATTCGTACCTTCCTTGGGAACGGCAAAGGCTAGATCAGGATTTTGCATCCGGGCTACCGTGGCCTCTCCAGACCAGACTACAGCTAAGGCGGCTTCGCCTGCAATCATCTTATCCTGACCCTCGTCGACTACATAGGCCAAAACCAAGGGTTTTTGCTCCTTCAATAACTCCCCTGCTTCCGCAATCTCGTCTGGGTCCAAGGTATTGATGCTGTAGCCAAGTTTCAGAAGGGCTACTGCAATGGAATCCCGCTGGCTGTCCAACATTAATATCTGCTTGCTATACTTCGGATCCCAGAGGATATCCCAGCTATCTACTACGTCATCAACCATGGTGGTATTGTACAAGATTCCAACCGTACCCCATGTATAGGGAACAGAGTATTCGTCGTTCAGATCATATTCAAGACCCCTAAACCGCTCTTCAATGTGCTGGGCATTGGGTATGGCAGTCTTGTCGAGTTTGTCCAGCATATCCTCCTCACGCATCCTGGTAAGCATATAATCGGAGGGGAAAATGACATCATAGTTACTACCACCAGACTTGATCTTCACATACATGTCCTCATTGGTGGCATATGTATCGTAAACAACTCGCAGCTTCGTTTCGTCTTCAAACTCAGCAATGATACTCTCATCAATGTAGTCGCCCCAATTGTAGACATAGAGTGTGGGTTTCTCGCGGCACGCCGTCATAGTAAGACTTAGCAACGCCAAAATGAAAAGAATAAGGCCTTTTTTACCATTTTTGATCAAGGTGATCACTCCTTTCATATAACTTCCCTTCTCGGACAAGGTCGGGATCCCTTCATCAAAAAAGGACATCCTGTCGGATGTCCCTTGTTGTTCATACCACTTAGACGGTTTAGTGGGCCTTAACTTCTGTCCAGACTCTATCATAGTGCCGCAAAGCGTCGCCAAGATGTACGAAGAACTCAGCGTTCTCAATATCTTCATCGCTTGGATAGGCCTGGGTATCGTTGCGCACTTCCTCGGGGAGCATCGCCCTGGCCGCTACATTTGGTGTAGAATACCCGACATACTCCGTATTTCTCAGGGCAATCTCAGGACGATTCAAGAAGTCCATAAACTTGAATGCCCCCTCCAGATTCTTCGCTCCCTTAGGAATGGCCATCACATCAAACCACACATTGGTGCCTTCCTCAGGGATGGCGTAAGCTAAGTCTTCGTTCTCGGAAATGGCGTACATCGCTTCGCCAGACCAAGTTAGAGCTAGACTCGCCTCACCAGAGACCATTTTATCTTTGCCTTCATCAACCACATAGGCCAGAACCAATGGTTTTTGCTGTTTCAAGAGTTCGCCAGCCTCCGCTAGTTGATCGACATCATGGGTGTTGACGGAGTAGCCCAGTTTGATCAAGGCAGCCCCAATGGAATCGCGCTGGCTATCCAACATGAGAATCTGCTTCCTGTATTTGTCATCCCAAAGCACATCCCAGCTCGTGATTTCTTCATCGACGAGGGTTGTGTTATACAGAATACCAAGGGTTCCCCACAGATACGGAAGAGAATACTCATTCTTGGGGTCATAGACCGTACCCATCAGGCGCTCATCAAGATGCTTGTGATTTGGGATCTTGTTCAGATCGATTTTCTCCAACATATCCTCTTGTAGCATCCTCGTCAACATGTACTCCGAGGGGAAAATCACATCGTAGTTGCTCCCACCAGATTTGATCTTAACGTACATATCTTCGTTGGTAGAATAGGTGTCATAGACAACCTTCATGCCAAACTCTTTCTCAAACTCCCCTAGAATATCCTCATCAATGTAGTCGCCCCAGTTATAGACGTAGAGGGTTGGTTTTTCCTGCCCGCAACCAGCTAAACTTAGGCTAAACGCCACCAAGACGAGCACCAAGAGAACTAACTTGCCTTTTCGAACCATTTTTACCATTCCTTCCCTTCTTCTCTTCCCGGGCTTGCCGGACATTGACGACGATCAAGAGCAGGAGTACAAACGTAAACATAATCGTCGACAGGGCATTGATCTTGGGGTTAATCCCCCTGCGGGCCATGGAGTAAATTGTGATGGAAAGGGTAGATACTCCTGAGCCTGTTGTAAAGAAGCTGATGACAAAATCATCAATCGATAGGGTAAAGGCCAATAGCATACCGGTGATAATTCCAGGCATAATCTCTGGGATAATAACCTTCCAAAGGGCCTGGGTCGGGGTTGATCCAAGATCCAAAGCAGCCTCATAAAGGTGCTTATTGAGTTGCCTGAGCTTAGGCAACACAGACAAAATGACATAAGGAATGTTAAAGGTAATATGGGCCAAGAGCAACGTGAGGTAGCCAAGTCTGACTCTAGCAAAGACAAAGAGAATCATCAGAGAAATGGCTGTGACAATCTCAGGGTTCAAGACCGGAAGGTAGGTGATGTTCATGATTACCTTCTTTTGAATTCCCCTGGTGTTGTGAATACCTATGGCTGCCAAGGTTCCTATGATCGTGGCAACAAGGGCCGAAACGACGCCGATCAGCAAAGTGGAGTAGAGGGAACTCATAATCGTTCGGTCTTGGAACAGCTCCACATACCAGCGCAAGGTGAAACCTCCCCACATACCGCGGGAACGGGAATCGTTAAAGGAGTACACCATCAGAACTGCAATGGGCATATACAGGAAGGCAAAGATGAGGTAGACATAGCTCCGCTTTAAGAACTTTACCATAGTGCCACACTCTTTTCTTCCCCTTCAAAGAAGGACATAATGGCCATACTGAACAGGATCAACACGATCATGACAACCGAAATGGACGAACCGAAGCCCCAGTCACCGACAACCAAGAACTGCTGTTCAATCAGATTACCGATCAAGGTAAACTGGCCGCCCCCTAGTAGTCTGGAGATGACAAATGTCGTTAGTGCCGGCATAAAGACCATGGTGACTCCAGAAACCAAGCCGGGCACGCTCAAGGGAAAGATAACACGGGTAAAGACCCGAAAGGAATTAGCCCCCAGATCCCCTGCTGCTTCTATGACTCCCTTATCGATCTTGCTCAGAACCGAGTAGATAGGAAGCACCATAAAGGGCAGAAAGTTGTAGACCATGCCCAAAACTACGGCAGATTCGGTGTACAAAATGTTCAGGTTTGGCAGACGCAGGGCGTTTAGGAGTACATTGATCACTCCGTTCCGTTCCAAAAGGGTCAACCAGGCATAGGTCCTCAACAGAAAGTTCATCCACATGGGGACCACAAAAAGAAGCAAGATCACACTCTTCCGACTAAAGGCGTTTCCCGCCATCACCATGGCGGCTGGATAACCAAGCAGTAGGCAGATGATCGTGCTAATGACTGCCAGGCGCAGTGACCTGCCTAGAACCCTAAGATAAATCGGTTCAAAGAACCTGGAGAAGTTGTCAAGGGACCAGGTTGCACCGGCATCTGTTGGTACGGTAAAGGCATAGTAGAGGACCAAGAGCATCGGAACAACAATGAACAGTGCCATCCAAATCACGTAAGGAAAGAGTGTCGCACGTTTCATGCTGGGCTCTCCTTCCGCATAATATGAATGTCCATGGGCTCCAGGCCTAAACCAACCTTGGTTCCCACAGGTTCCATTAGGGTAGAGTGGACAAGCCAGCTCATGCCATCGTCTGACTCAACAATCATCTCATAGTGTACTCCCAAGAAGTTCACCGAACTCACCGTGCCGGTGAGTCGGGCATTTCCTGCCGGAATGAGCACCAAATCCTCGGGACGGATCACAACATCAACCGCCTCATCCTTGGCAAAACCAGCGTCGACGCATTCAAAGCTCGAACCACTGAAGTCCACGAGGTAGTCTTTGCGCATAAATCCGTCAACGATATTACTTTCACCAATGAAATCAGCTACAAACGCATTGGTGGGTTCATTGTAGATGTCTACCGGTGTACCAATTTGCTGAATCTTGCCATCCTTCATCACAACCACGGTGTCGGACATAGACAGCGCTTCCTCTTGGTCGTGAGTGACAAAGACAAAGGTGATGCCCAGTTGCTTTTGCATACTTTTCAGCTCATGCTGCATTTCTCTGCGTAGCTTTAGATCCAAAGCGGCTAGGGGTTCATCTAGAAGTAGAACTTCTGGCTCGTTCACCAAAGCTCTGGCAATGGCCACCCTTTGCTGCTGCCCGCCACTTAAGGAGTTCACATCTCTTTTCTCGAAGCCTTCTAGGTTCACTTGGGCTAGCATTTTGTGGACCTTCTCGGTAATCACCTTTTCGCTGAGCTTCTTAATGCGTAAACCAAAGGCAATGTTTTCAAAGACGTCAAGATGGGAGAACAAAGCGTAGCGTTGAAACACTGTGTTTACTCGACGTTTATAAGGGGGAACCGTACTGATATCCTTACCTTCAAACAAAATCTTCCCCTCGGTAGGCTGTTCGAAACCTCCGATCAACCGCAAAGTGGTTGTTTTTCCACATCCACTAGGACCTAAGAGAGTGACAAACTCGTTTTTTCTGATATACAAATTGATGCCATCGAGTGCCACTGTCTCGTCATAAACCTTCGATACAGACTTCAAATCAACGATAATTTCGGACAACTCAAGTTCCCCCTTCCGTAAACTAAAAACTTGGTGGGGTGGAAACCCACAATATGCTGGCAGGTCTTGTGCTGGTGTTCGAGATATAATGGCCTTCCTGGGCTGAAAAATAAAATGCTTCACCCGTACGAACCCTTATCTTCTTGGCACCAAGATGCAAATATACTTGGCCCTTCAGCACATAGCCAAACTCTTCTCCATCATGAGGATCATCAAATGCCGTCTGTCCATGGGGCTCGAGCTGAACCAAAATGGGTTCCATGGAGTTTTTCTGAGCATTTGGGACTAACCAATTAATTTCACTTTTGAGCTCCGGGTCATACTTGACCGCTACATCATCCTTAGAAAAGACGATTTTTTCGGGCACTTCGTGGTTGAAAAAACCTTGCAGATCTGTACCCAGGGCTTCTAATATATCCACTAAGGTAGCGATGGAAGGTGAAGTAAGCTCCCGTTCCACTTGGGAAATGAAACCCTTTGTGAGCTCTGTACGGTCGGCGAGTTCTTCTTGGGTCAAATTGTGTTGCATTCGCAGACGTTTGATTTTCTCACCAATTTTCACCACTTCGCCCCCTCTCTGAGTTTTGTGTTACTAAACCCGTGGTTTAGAACTACTAAACAAATGTATTGTATCCACTGGGGCCCTTCATGTCAATAGGTTCGCAGGAGAAATTTTCGACATGCCCCCAAATGTGCATGGACAAGCATTCTTACTGCTCCTCTAAAGCAAGGATGGACAGATTCCGATAAAGTAAGTAGAGGTGAGGTGGCAACGTTGAACGTACTTTATCTAGCTGGCTTGCGAGCTTTAAGCGCCTATCGTGCGGCCCAAATGGACTATACCCGGTCTATGGAGAGAATCTCCACAGGACTGCGAATTAACCGCGCCGCGGATGATCCAGCCGGCCTTGCCATTTCCGAGAAAATGCGGGCTCAAATTCGGGGTCTACGCCAAGCCTCGAGAAACGCCCAAGATGCCATATCCATGCTTAATGTAGCAGATGGAGCTCTAGGTGAGACGCATGCCATCTTACATCGCCTCCGGGAGATCGCCGTCTATGCCTCAACCGGTACCCTCACCGAAACGGAGCGGGAAGCTCTACAAATGGAGTTTGATGAACTGGTCAAGGCCATCGATGACATTGGCGGCAATACACAGTTTAACACCATGAACCTCCTGGACGGGTCTAGAGACGAAGAAGACCCCCTGATCATTCAAATTGGGGCCAATGCTGGGCAAAACATGGATATTAGCTTCGATGATATGCGAAGTGGAGGATTGGGGCTAGACGGTGTTTCCGTGGGAACAGCGGAAGCAGCAAATGACGCCATCGGAATCGTAGATGAAGCTATTAAGAGGGTCTCCACCCAACGTTCCTATATTGGAGCCAAGACAAGACGCCTTGAGCACACGATCAATAACCTCGAAAACACAGCAGTCAATCTCGCCGATGCAGAATCTCGCATTCGAGATGCCGATATTGCTGAAGAAATGATGAACATGGTCAAAGCCCAAATTAGGATGCAAGCCTCCTTGGCCATGATTGCCCAAGCCAATGTGAGTCAGCAGATGATTCTGCAGCTCCTCTGGCCTAAATAGCAGTTCTAGCGAAGCAAGCCGCCGAATGTGGCGGCTTTTTTGGGCTCAAAAAGGATTGTCTATCCCCAAAGCGAATACCTAGACGATGATTGGAAAGGTGTGAAGGATATGGTGAAGTTTGGAACAGGCGGTTGGCGAGCTATAATCGGAGAGGAGTTTACCTTTAATAATGTGCGGAGAGTGGCACAAGCAGTAGCCCTCTATTTAGAAGAGCTAGGACAAGCCCATAAGCCGGTTGTGGTGGGGCATGATCTCCGCTTCTTATCAGGTCGCTTTTCGCGGGCCCTGGCAGAGATTTTGGTCCATAATGGGATCACTGTCTGGTTCATTGAACAGGTAGTACCGACGCCCATGCTGATGTACGCTGTGGATCAAGAAGATTTGGCAATGGGTATTATGGTTACCGCTTCGCATAACCCTTCCGAATATAATGGGCTCAAGATTATTGTTGAAGGTGGTAAGGATGCACCAGTCGAGGTCACCAATCGCCTGGAGGAGATTTGCAGCACGATTCCAGATCTCAAAGCTCCGCCCCTTTCCTTTACCGATGCCCTAAAGCAAGGAAAGATCATCGAGTATTCCAATAAAAACGCCTATATTGATTCCTTACTGGATCAAATTGATATTGAAGCGGTACAGAAACTGAACTTCAGGGTCCTCTTTAATCCCATGTTCGGGGTGGCCAAAGATATCATGGCTATGTGTCTAGCATCCCTCCGCTGTTCGGTGGATTTGATCAACGCTGATCGAGATACCATGTTTGGTCAGCGGGCCCCAACCCCTTCCCGGGAGTCCCTTCAGGATATGGAGTATATGATGAAGCAGGGCAAGTACCATATCGGAATTGCCACGGACGGCGACTCGGATCGAATTGGACTTTATGACGAAAAGGGAAGCTACATTGATGCCAACGAGATTCTGAAGCTTCTTTATTACTATCTCAAGGCCTACCGCGGCGAAAAAGGCGGCCTAGTACGCAATGTAACCACCAGTCATGTTCTTGATCGCATCGCCCACTCCTTTGGCGAACCAGCCTTTGAGGTACCGGTCGGTTTTAAGCACATTTCCTCCAAGATGGATGAGGAAAATTTACTCCTCGGTGGGGAAAGTAGCGGTGGTCTGAAGATCCGCGGTCATGTGAACGGCAAAGATGGAATCCTAGCCGCTCTCTTGGCAGTTGAAATGCTGGCGAAAACAGGCAAGAGTCTAAGCCAACTCCTAACCGAAATCAACGAAAAATACGGCACCTTGTACTTTGGCGAGCTGAACCTGCACTACCATCCT
>JAAZLY010000162.1 GCA_012799115.1 Bacillota bacterium | reverse complement strand
GGGTTGAGGTCATGGAGCAACCTGGAGATAAGAGTTCAGGAGTAGTCATTGTTCGTTCACATGGTGTTGCACCGAAGGTCATGGAAGAGCTCAAAGAGTTCGATTACGATGTTGTTGATGCCACTTGTCCTTTCGTGCACAGGGCTATGCGTTGGGCAAAACAGTTACACGACGAAGGGTATCAAGTCATTATTGTTGGGGATAGGGATCATCCTGAAGTACAAGCCATTTTAGGCTATACGGATGATACCGCACATGTTGTGAGTACGCCTCAAGAAATCCAGAAGCTGCCGATAGCAAGTCGCGTCGGTATTATAGCGCAAACCACCCAATCAGTGAGCAACTTTCAAGCGTGCGTTGACGAACTGGCTGGAATGGTGGAGGATCTAAAAGCTTTTGATACCATCTGTACTGCTACCGAACAGCGGCAAACTTCTGCATGGGAATTGGCCGCCCAAGTGGATGTTATGGTTGTGATTGGAGGCCGAAACAGTGCCAACACAAAGAGGTTGGCGGAATTATGCAAGGAGCAGGGCACGGCGACATATCATATTGAAACACCAGAGGAGCTGAAAAGCCAGTGGTTTACTGGCGTTAAGCGCGCAGGGGTTACAGCCGGGGCTTCTACTCCAGATTGGTTAATTGAGGGGGTACTTACAAGAATGAGCGAATTTACTGAAGGCAAGGTAGCCGAAGCAATGGAAGAGAACGTCCAAGCTACCGAAGAACAAGAAACAGCAGTGGAAGAAGTAGTCGAAACAGCAGAACAACCGGTAGAAGAACCGGTAGAGGCTGCCGAAGAAGGCATAAGCGAGGATCACATGAGCGAGTATGATGTGAAAATGCCTACGCCTGGAGCTGTCATTAAGGGTAAAGTTGTCCAAATCTCCAATGATGAGGTCTTGGTAGACATCGACTATAAGTCGGAAGGTCGCATTCCCTTAAACGAGCTTAGCTTTATCGCGAATGCTAATCCTGAGGATCTAGTCAGTGTAGGCGAGGAAATTACAGTGAAGGTTCTCAAGGTAGATGATTCTGAAGGCAACGTCCTCCTTTCGAAGAAACGAGCCGATGCAGATCAGTCCTGGGAGAAGCTCGAGTCACTATTTGAATCGGGCGGCACTTTGACAGCCAAGGTTGTGCAGGTTGTTAAGGGTGGACTACTCGTAAATGTTGGCGTACGCGGATTCATTCCCGCAAGTCACGTTTCCCGCGGTTTCGAGGATGACCTACAGAAATATATTGGTCAAGAACTAGAGTTGAAGATTATTGAACTCGATCGTTCCAAGAACAATGTGGTCTTTTCACACAAAGAAGTGTTGGAAGAACAACATGCCGCCGCAAAGGCCCAAGCTTTCGCCACTCTGCAAGAGGGTCAAAAGGTTAAGGGTATTGTTCGTCGTTTGACAGACTTCGGCGCTTTTGTTGATATTGGTGATGGAGTAGAGGGATTGCTCCACGTTTCTGAGATGGCCTATAGTCGCGTTAACCACCCATCGGATGTCGTTACTGAAGGTGACGAGATCACAGTGATGATTCTAGGCGTTAATCAAGAGCGCGAGAGAATTTCCCTAGGCTTGAAGCAAACTATCGCTGATCCATGGACGACTGTTACCGAGCGTTATGAGGTTGGGCAAAAGGTAACTGGCGAAGTCACTCGCGTGGTAGATTTTGGTGCCTTTGTCAAGCTCGAAGATGGTATTGAAGGACTAGTCCATATTAGCGAGCTTTCCCATAAGCATGTGGCTAAAGCCGAAGAGGTTGTGCAACCTGGTCAAGAAGTCGAGACCAAGATTATTAGCGTTGATGCCCAGGCACGCCGTATTGGGCTCAGCATTAAGGAACTCGAACCAAAACCAGCTACACCTCCTTCCTCAGCACCTGCTCCAAGGAATCGTCAACCTCAGCCAGACCTGACAGAAGGTACTGACAACGCTGAACTGACAACCAACCTAGGTGCGATGTTTGGTGATCTGTTTAAGGATGCCAAAGACGAGTAATTCGTTTTGAATGAAATATGAACATTTCCTGTAGACTTCGGTCTACAGGATTTTTTTTTGGACACAATAAGGTCGAATGCTATACATGGATTGGAGGAGTTATGATGCCTACTGGCACGGCCTTATTGCTGATTGTGGCCGCCTTAATCTACTTTGGTGTTGGGCAACGTTTGCTCGATCGCATGCAGCTCACTGACACGCAGGCGCTCATTGCCATTGCCCTGATGATTGGAGGGAGCTTCATCACCATTCCACTCTACCAAGGGAGAACTAGTGTGAACCTGAATGTGGGAGGAGCAGTTGTACCCCTTGCATTGGTCATCTATCTCTTGGTAAGAGCAGATACGGCCAGAGAACGGATACGCTCCCTTGTAGCGGCGCTGGTTACTGGCGGAATTGTCTATGGAGTGAGCCAGTTCACGGACTTTGATCCATCAAGTCCATCGTTGTTTATTGATCCTTTGTGGCTGTTCAGCATCGTAGCAGGTGTTGTGGGTTACCTTTCCGGACGGTCCAGACGTGCTTCGTTTATTGCCGGTGTACTAGGACTCCTTACAGTGGACATTGTCCATTTAGGCTTGGCCCTTGCCAACAATATGGCCACCCGTGTCGTATTGGGTGGAGCAGGCGTCTTTGATGCGACAATTGTAGCCGGGCTGATAGCAGTGGCGTTGGCTGAATTCGTCGGTGAAACAAGGGAGAGAATTGCCGGAGGGGGTGGAGAAGCATGAGAAAGAACCGCTGGATTGTACGTGTCCTACTGATCGCGATGTATGCTGCTTTGCTTACTATGTGTCAGGCTCAGGCTGAAGAGCGCACCGACTTGGGCTACTTTACCCTCGTTGATGAAGAGGATCAGGTAATAACCATGACTGGGAGAGAACTCGATCCTGGCGATCAGTACATAGCAGCAGACAATCGTCTTTTTGAAGTAGTGGAAACAAAGGGAGATACCGTGACGGTTCGGTTCATTGAGACGGTAAAGCTCCCCGACGTCAGCTACGAGCCCCTCGCTCAGGTAGGAGCAGCTACCGAGGGTGAGGGCGTGGTGGCCATCTATCACACACATAATGCAGAGTCGTATATTCCCTCGAGCGGAACAGAGTCCAAAGACGACGGAGAGGGTGACATTCTGCGTGTAGGTGAAAAACTAGCCTCTGCCTTGGAAGAAGTGGGAATGACTGTATATTGGTCAGATAATAGCCATATTCCCCATGATGGTCAGGCGTACATACGCTCCCGACGTACAGCCACAGAGCTTCTGACAAAGAGGCCTGATACACTTCTGGATGTCCACCGTGATGCAACGCCTCCTGAGGTATATGAAACCGAAGTAGAGGGTGTACCAATGAGCAAGGTTCGTCTTGTCGTAGGCAGGCAGAATCAAAACCGCGCTGCGAACCTAGAGTATGCCAAACGGATTAAGGCGGTTGCAGATGATATGTATCCTGGGCTTGTGGAGGGCATATTTGACGCAAAGGGCAATTACAATCAAGATCTAGGTCCTAAGACGATCCTGCTAGAGTTTGGGGCACATACGACCAGCCTAGAACAGGCAGAGCAGGCAGCAGAATACTTTGCTAAGGTGATTCCTGCGGCTGCAGGTCTAACGGTATCCACAAAGGGCGAAGCAGACCGTGATATTGGAGGAGGGGCGAGTCGTGCGCTAGTTTGGATGATTGTGGTGGCCGCAGTCTTGGTTACCGGATTTATCCTGATTAGTCGCGGAAAAATCGGGTCCTTAACAGGTTTCTTCCGCCGAGAAGCAGGACTAGGGCAGGATGATGGAGATGAGGATGATGGAGCGTGAAATACCTATTCACGCTGATTATCGCGATTCTAGGGGGATTCCTTGCCCGTTTGTATATGCTACGGCGAGATTACCGGCAATACCCGAGTTACCCTCAAGGCTGGGCCATCCATCTGTTTCTGGGATTTATTGGGGGTTCAATCGGCGCGATTATTGTGCCAGCGCTCCTTGAGGGAGAATACTCTGCCGTTTCCTTTCTCCTGCTTGCAGCGAGCCAGTTTAGGGAGGTGCGCAATGTGGAGCGCCAAACCCTCTCTGCTATGGAAAGCACTGAAATGGTAAAGCGGGGAACAGCCTACATTGAGGGTATCGCCAGAGTATTTGAAGCCCGCAATTACTTAGCGATCTGGGTGGCATTGTCGGTTGCTGTTACTTCAGAGCTCCTTGTAGGGTTAGGATGGTGGCGAACGGCAGTTTGCGGGGTCGTAGGCGTTTTATTGACCGTCGTTTTAGTCAGGTTAATGCAGGGCGACAAGATCTCAGATATCGCGACAGTAGAGTTAACTGATTTTAGGTTTGAAGGTGCCCTAGTGGTCGTAGGGGAGACGGTGATGATGAATGTTGGTCTTCCTGATGCTCGCAAGGTTTATGAAGAAAGGGGTCTTGCGGCCATTATTCGACCAAATGGCCCAAATGCAAAGGCAACGCTGGCTAATCTTGGCCAGATGCAAGCCATCGCCCATGATGTGTCTTCCATGATCGGAGTTTATATGGACGTTGGTGAACAGGAGTTTATTCCTATGGTGCGCCGCAACCCTTCCGTAGGAAGTTTACACGTCTTGATGGTTGCTTCTGAAAAGGACGAAGCAGCCTTTTTGGAAGCCATCCGCAGGGTACCCGTCTTGGAAGGAGCTATTCGAAAGCCTTTGACTTCGGCTGCAGGCAAGTTAGTAGATTGAGGAGGAGAAATGTGGACAAGCAAATTCTTGCAGTCTGCGCGATGGACAAGACCAAGGTAGGGGGTGGGGCTCCCATTTTCTATGCTGCCGATCAGGACGAGTTGTCGGAGATCGCGATGATGATCAGCCGCGTCTTTGGGGCCGCTGTCCATGACTTACACAATGGGGTATTGATCATCGTGAAACATTGAGCTATCTCTGGGGGCAGGAATACTATGGCAGATAGCGAAACTATCAATCCTAGGATTGAACGCAATCAGGGAGAGATTTTGATGAATAAACCAATTGTAGCCATAGTGGGTAGGCCCAATGTGGGGAAAAGTACGCTTTTTAATCGAATTACCAGAGCCCGTACCGCTATTGTAGAGGGCCAACCAGGTGTTACCCGCGATCGCATTTATGGCGAAGGGGAATGGCTGAACAAGCATTTTACACTCATTGACACAGGGGGAATTGACTCCGAAGATGATGTGATTACTAGGCAAGTACGCTTCCAAGCAATGGTTGCTGTGGAGCAAGCTGATGTTGTCATTTTTGTCGTAGACGGTCGGAGCGGCCTCACAGGCATTGATGAGGAGATAGCCGATATCCTTAGGCGTCACGACAAGCCTGTCATTCTGACAGCAAACAAGGTGGAGTCGGCGATGAGTTCTTGGGAAGTTGCAGTGGACTTCTATCGGCTTGGCTTAGGTGAACCTATTTTGATTTCAGCTGAGCATGGTCGGAATATTGGAGATCTCTTGGACGCTGTAGTGGAGAGTTTTCCTGAGGACGCCGATACGACTGAAGATGACTCGTTGAAAATTGCCATTGTGGGTCGCCCTAATGTAGGAAAATCATCACTCGTAAACAAACTATTAGGCGAAGAGCGCGTGATTGTCTCCGAGATCGCCGGTACCACCCGGGACGCTATTGACACCAAATTTAGCTATAAGGATCAGGATCTGACCCTTATTGACACCGCTGGTTTGCGCCGAAGAAGCAAAGTTGAAGAAGATCTTGAGTATTATAGTGTAGTGAGAACCTTAGGTGCCGTGGAGCGCTCTGATGTCACTGTCGTAATGATTGACGGAACAGAAGGTCTCACCGAGCAAGATAAGAAGATTGCAGGCTACGCCCACGAGAAAGGCCGTGGGATCATCATTGCAGTGAATAAATGGGATCTTGTCCCCAAAGAGACCAATACGATGCGGGACTTCGAGCGGACTTTAAGAGAGGGGCTTTTGTTCCTAAGCTATGCTCCCATTGTCTTCATCTCTGCGTTAACGGGACAGAGATTGACGAACCTGCTTGATCTGAGTCTGGATGTACATGAAGCACGCCATATGCGGATCTCCACAGGGCGGTTTAACGAAATTCTTCAGGATGCAATGGCGATGAATCAGCCTCCAAGCGACAAGGGAGTACGACTACGGATTTTCTATGGTTCCCAAGTACAAGTCAATCCACCAGTCTTTGTACTCCACGTGAACCGAAAGGATCTCATGCATTTTTCCTATCAGCGATATTTAGAGAATCGTATTCGGCAAGAGTATGGTTTCATGGGTACCCCGATTATGTTGATCACCAAGGAGAGGGATGAATGAAGTATATACTTATCTTAACTGTAAGCTAATTGCTCGGTAGCATTCCTTTTGGGTTGCTTGTAGCAAGATGGTGGGCTAAAGTTGATGTTCGTCAACATGGCAGTGGAAATATAGGGATGACGAACGTCCTGAGGACAACGGGTTGGTTTTGTGCACTCATAACTTTAATAGGCGATATGGGCAAGGGAGTTGCAGCGGTGCTTCTGGCGAGGTACTCTGGCTTTGATCCCACCCTAACCTTGGTAGCGGGGATTTTTGCCGTGATTGGGCACAATTGGCCCATATTCCTAGGTTTTAAAGGTGGCAAGGGCGTGGCTACGATCGCTGGAGTCTTAGTAGCTTACCAGCCCATTGCTGCAGCCATTTTGGTTGCCATTTGGCTTGGGGTACTTCTGATCTGGAAGTACATATCCTTGGCATCCATTGTTGTCGCCTTTTGTTTACCAATCGTCTTGATCGGTCTTCGGGCCCAGGCCATCGAGGTTGTTTTGGCCGTAGTCGTAGCAACTTTGACGATTGTCAGGCATCGGAGCAATATTGAGCGATTGCGCCAGGGAACGGAGTATCGTTTCGGGCAAAAAGTTAACTAGCAGATGGCCCCTTCTGTTATATTTCTTGGACACCGGTAATATAGTATAGTGTTACTGTCCAATAAGCTCAGGAGGGATGCCTAAATGGATAAATTTAATGTTTTTTCTCACATTGCAGAGCGCACTGCTGGGAGCATCTATGTCGGTGTGGTCGGTCCGGTGCGCACTGGTAAGTCTACCTTTATCAAGCGTTTCATGGACTTATTTGTGATGCCTGGAATAACCGATGTTTACCTAAAGGAGAGAACTCGGGACGAACTACCGCAAAGCGGTGCCGGTCGTACCATCACCACGACCGAGCCCAAGTTTGTACCAGATGAACCGGTAGAAGTTCTCTTTGAAGAGACGATCAAGGCGCGCATTCGTCTGGTGGACTGCGTGGGGTATACAGTTTCGAGTGCCAAAGGATACATGGACGAGGACGGGCCGCGCTTAGTTCGGACTCCGTGGTTCGAGCATCCAATACCTTTCCAAGAGGCCGCCGAGTTAGGTACTCGCCGGGTGATCGCAGAACATTCGACAATTGGCTTGGTCGTAACGACGGATGGCTCTATCGCCGACCTACCCCGTAGCGAGTATGAAGATCCAGAGGCGAGAGTCGTCGCAGAGCTAAAGGCACTGGGCAAACCCTTCGTAGTCACGCTAAACTCTATACATCCCAATAGTCCTGAGACGACCGCACTAGCAGCAAGACTGAGTAGCGAATATGGTGTGCAAGTGATCCCCATGGACTGCTTGCGGATGACGAAGGATGACATCCTGAGGCTGTTTGGAGAAGTACTGATGGAGTTTCCTCTGCGGGAGTTTAATGTGCGACTTCCCAAGTGGGTTGAAGAACTTGCGAGGGATCATTGGTTACGCCGAGAATACGAGGATGTGGCCTGGGAGTCCGTGGCTGAGCTACGTAAGGTCAAAGACGTGAAAGAAATCGCAGTCAAACGTTTTGCAGAGTCGGAGTATGTACAACTCGTCACGGTGGAAGATGTCGACTTGGGTACTGGAAAGGTGACGCTTAATGTAGTCTTGCTGAATGAACTTTTCTATAATGTCTTGGCGGAAATGACCGGCCTTGAGGTACAGGGAGACCATCATCTGATGCGACTGATGCAAGACTTAACGGTCGCCAAACGCGAATATGACAAGTTATCAGCAGCGCTACAACATGTCCGTCAGACTGGATACGGAATTGTGATACCGAGTTTGGAGGATATAACCTTTGAGCAGCCTGAACTAGTGAAGCAGGGACGCAATTTTGGAATCAAGCTCACCGCCAGTGCTCCGTCTATTCACATGGTGCAAGCAAGTATTCAGACTGAAGTGACTCCGCTTGTGGGAACTGAAAAACAAGGGGAGGAACTAATGCGGTCCTTGACTGAGGAATTTGAACAGGATCCCAATGCCCTTTGGGAAAGGGATTTCTTGGGTCGTTCTCTGCAAGATATGGTGCGAGAGGGTATCAACAGCAAACTTTACCGCATGCCCGAAAATGCTCAGGAGAAACTGCAAGAAACCTTGAGCAAGATTATCAACGAGGGAAGTGGCGGGCTCATCTGTATCATTCTCTAACACAGTGTAAGAACATGCAAGGTGGGAATAATGTTCCCACCTTTTTTACTGTCCGTTAATTGTCTCCTAGTAAACAATATGCTATGGTTAGACTAGTTGCATTAGGGGGCATAAAATATGGCAATTATTGTACAAAAATACGGCGGTTCCTCTGTTGCAGATTCTGATAAGATCATGGCAGTAGCACGCCGGGTCGTGAGTACGGTCAAGGAAGGAAACCAGGTAGTGGTCGTGGTTTCTGCTCAAGGGAAGACCACGGACAGTCTGATTCAGCAAGCACGCTCTATAGCGAAGAACCCGCCTAAGCGGGAGATGGACATGCTTTTGTCCACTGGCGAGCAGGTATCCATTGCTCTTCTAGCCATGGCCATTGATTCTCTGGGGCAGGCTGTGATTTCTCTCACGGGTCCCCAAGGCGGTATCATGACGGATACCCAACATACCAAGGCCAGGATTCGGGAGGTTGATGGAGCCCGAATCAGCGCCGAGTTGGCCCAGGGTAAAGTCGTAATCGTGGCGGGTTTTCAAGGAGTGACCAACACCAATGATATCACGACCCTTGGCAGGGGCGGCTCCGATACTACTGCAGTAGCTGTTGCAGCAGCACTCAAGGCTAGAGTATGTGAAATCTACACAGACGTGGATGGTGTTTACAGTGCTGATCCTCGTCTGGTACCCGATGCACGTAAACTGGACGAAGTGGACTATGGAGAAATGTTAGAACTTGCTTCTCTAGGGGCCATGATTTTGCAGCCACGTGCCGTAGAAGTTGCGGCAGTGTATGAGGTGCCAATTCACGTTCGCTCAAGTTTTTCCCAGGAGTCTGGCACCATAATCAGAGAGGTGAATGTAGTGGAACGGGAGATTTCGGTAACAGGCGTTGCGTCTGATGAAAACTGTGCGAAAATTACCCTAGTGGGCATTCCCACAGACGTCAGTGTTCTCCACAGGGTTTTTTCCTCTTTGGCAGCTGAGGGTGTCAACGTTGACATGATTGTGCAAGCAGGAACGGCGACGCCAACCGCTGACCTAACCTTTACTGTCACGAGGGAGGAACTAGAGACAGCTCTAGATATCATCGCCAAGATCCAGGGCGATCAGGACTGGAGCGTTGTCTGTGACGAAGATGTTGCAAAAGTATCCATTGTCGGCGCAGGAATGATGACAAACCCTGGCGTAGCCGCAAGAATGTTTGCAGCTTTGGACGAGGAGAGCATCCAAGTTCATGTCGTCTCAACATCGGAGATAAAGGTGTCCTGCTTGGTTCCACGCGGCCGCTATCAAGACGCTGTGCGGGCTTGTCATAGAAAATTCGAGCTTACAAACGGAAATTAGCTTGCCTTTTTGGCCGGAACATGTTATTCTTTTAATGCGTCGGGGCGTGGCGCAGCTTGGCTAGCGCGCTACCTTGGGGTGGTAGAGGTCGCAAGT
>JAAZLY010000161.1 GCA_012799115.1 Bacillota bacterium | reverse complement strand
CTCGGTATTATTCTTACGACTATTTTTGTACGCCTATTGCTGTTCCCCCTCACCCTGAGTCAGAACAAGAGCATGGTTGCCATGCGAAAGATTCAGCCAGAGCTCCAAGAGATTCAAAAGAAGTATGCTAATGATAAGGAAGAACAGCAGAAGCAGACCATGGAACTTTATCAGAAGCACAAGATCAACCCTCTAGGTGGATGCTTACCCATGTTGGTGCAGCTACCCATTTTGTGGGCTTTTTTCCGTGTTCTGCAGAATATTCCCGCAGATGAGACAGCTATGTTCTTAGGATTCTGGGCCCTGAGCGAACCTGATCCTTTCTATATTTTCCCCATTTTGGCTGCAGCTACCACGTTTTTGCAGAGTAAGTTGTCCGCAACCGGCGATATGTCTCAACAGAAATCGATGCTGATCGTGATGCCGATTATGATCGGTATGTTCAGCTTGAGGTTGCCTTCAGGTTTGGTCTTGTATTGGATTGTCGGTAACGTATTTTCCATTGGGCAACAATTGTGGATCAATAAGATGTATCCCGTGAATTGAGGGGGTTAAATGATGAAGTCGATTGAAGTGGTTGCTCGGACGGTGGACGAAGCCATCGCCGAAGCGCTTCGAGAGCTTAATGTGGAGCGCGCGGATGTTGAGATTACGGTATTAGAAGAAGGCAATAAGGGCTTCTTAGGAATACTTGGCTCAAAACAAGCCAAAGTGCGCGTTGATAAGAAGATACCTGAGTATGAAGTGAAGCTTGAGGCAGCTTTGGAGTTTGTCAAGGAACTTCTTGGTCATATGGATCTGGAGCCCGAGGTTACAGGCGAAGCTGATGAAGAGAGCATCAATTTGCGTATTGACGGTGATGATTTGGGCATCCTAATTGGACGCAGAGGGCAAACGCTCGATAGTCTACAATATATTACGAGTCTTGCGGTGAATCGTCAGGGTGGAGAGTGGATGAGGATCAACCTTGATATCGGTGATTATCGTGCCAAACGCGAAGAGACGTTGCGCTCCCTAGCCCAAAGGGCGGCCATGAAGGTTGAATCTTCCCATCGTAGAGTAGCACTGGATCCCATGAACGCAGCTGAGCGTCGCATTGTTCACCAAGAGTTGCAGGAGTTTCCAGGGGTCATCACTCAAAGCGAAGGTCAAGATCCCTATCGTCGGGTCATCATTCTGCCAGAGTAGACTACATTTGAAGCTGTTGGGGTGTTGCAGATGAACCAAACTGAGTTCATTTTGCACACCCTTTTTTGTTTCGTGGTAAAATAGAAGCTGAGGTGGTAGCCATGACAGACATAACGATTGCAGCGGTGGCCACTCCCCTAGGCGAAGGGGGCATAGGTGTTGTCCGCTTAAGTGGTCCCGATTCGATAGCCATTGCCGATACCATCTTTCGGCCCAAGCAAGGTAAGGGTTTGAAGGATCAAGAAAGCTATAAGCTGCGCTATGGCAAAGTTGTGGACCCCGCAACAGGAAGAACAGTCGATGAAGCCTTGGCAGTTGCTATGCGAGGTCCCCACTCCTATACAGCAGAGGATGTGGTAGAGCTGCAGTGCCACGGAGGCGTAGTTGTCGTTCAGGAGGTTTTAGAACTGTGCCTCAAACAAGGTGCTACCCTTGCAGAGCCAGGAGAGTTTACGAAGCGTGCCTTTCTGAATGGACGGCTCGATCTCAGCCAGGCCGAAGCGGTGATTGATATCGTTCGCTCACCAACTAGGCTCGGTCTGGAAGTTGCCATAGACCAACTAGAAGGTAGTCTCAGCCAAAAAGTCAAGGATCTCCAGGAAAAACTTTATCAAATCACGGTTCGTGTAGAGGCTAGTATTGATTTTCCCGAGGATGATCTTCCAGACGTTGAAGTACAATCCATGGAAGAAACCATGGTCGAAACAATACAGGAGATGGAAGAGCTCCTCAGTACGGCAGACGAAGGGAAAATTCTGCGAGAAGGGCTTATGACAGTGATCACTGGAAAACCCAATGTCGGTAAGTCTAGTCTCCTTAACACCCTCCTTAATGAAAACCGGGCTTTGGTGACTGATATTCCAGGTACCACTCGAGATAGTATTGAGGAAGTAGTGAACCTACGGGGTGTTCCCCTCCGCCTGATCGATACGGCAGGCATTCGAGAGAGTAGTGATATGGTGGAGAGCCTTGGCGTGGCCCGAAGTCTTGATCTCTTGGAGGATGCTGATCTAGTGTTGCATGTCTTTGATCGCAGCGAACCTTTAACCAAGGATGACTTCGCGGTCTTGGAACGTACAGAAAACAGCAAGAGGATTGTTTTGATCAATAAAGTGGATCTGCCTCCACTTTGGGATGTAGACGACTTGGGCGATCTACATGGAGCGCCCTGCCTTGAGATGTCGCTCCTTCAGGAGGGATCAGAGGTTGTTCAGCGCCTAGCAGATCGTATCGTAGAGTTTGTCGGAAGAAGCCAGATCACAAGTTCCGCAGGTTCTCGGGCACTGCTAACACGGACGAGACACAAACAAGCTCTACAGGCAGCTAAGGGAGCTCTAGAGGAATCGTTACGTACACTCAAGCAGGGGCTTCCCCTTGATTTGATAGCAGTGGATCTGTATAATGCCTTGGAGCATCTAGGTGAGATAACCGGTGAAACGGTGCGGGAGAATGTGCTGGACCGGATTTTCTCTCAGTTTTGTATTGGTAAGTAGGAGGAAGGTGCGTTATGCCTCAGAGTTATGATGTGATCGTAGTAGGAGCTGGACATGCAGGAACCGAAGCCGCCCTGGCCGCCGCGCGCATGGGTCAGCGGGTTTTGATTCTCACTTTGAATCTCGATAATGTAGCCCTGCTACCATGCAATCCAAGTATAGGTGGATCTGGTAAGGCGACGCTTGTAAGAGAAGTGGATGCCCTCGGAGGCGAGATGGGCAGGAATTGTGATGCCACGCTAATGCAAATGCGGATGCTAAACACCAAGCGAGGCCCTGCTGTGCAGTCATTGCGGGTCCAGCTGGATCGCAAGTTATACCAAAGACGTATGAAGAACATTCTTGAAACGACAGATAACGTGTTCTTGAAAGAGGCTCTAGTCACCGATCTGCTAGTCAACGCCGGTAAAGTTCAAGGCGTTGTCGTCAGGGGCAATGTCAAGATTTTTGCCCCTACTGTGATTCTAGCCACGGGTACCTATTTGCGATCTGTGATTCATATTGGAGAGTTGCAGTATGAATCAGGACCCCAGGGGCAACATACGTCCATCGCTTTGGCCGAACGCTTAACCCAACTACTACCCATTATGCGCTTTAAGACGGGTACTCCTCCTAGGGTGAATCTGCGCTCCCTTGACTATGAGAAGTTGGAGAAGCTCCCGGGCGATCCAGATATTTCGGGCTTTTCCTTTGAGACAAGGGACTTGAATATTGAACAAGTTCCCTGCTGGTTTACGTATACGACAACGGAGACCCACCGGATTATCCGGGAAAACTTAGGTAGAACCTCCATGTATAGCGGAGCGATTACGGGTGCAGGACCTCGCTATTGCCCTTCGATTGAAAGCAAAATTGTGGAGTTTCCTCATCGCGACAGCCACCAGGTGTTTATTGAGCCTGAAGGCTGGCAGACCAATGAAGCATATTTAAGCGGCGTCTCCACTTCTCTACCCATAGAGATACAAGAAGAGATGTTGAAGACGATTCCAGGCTTTGAAAACGTAGAGATTCTTCGTCCTGCCTACGCCATTGAGTATGATTGTGTCGATCCCCTTTCCCTGAGGGCGTCACTGGAGAGCAAAGATATTTCTGGTCTCTTCTTGGCAGGACAAATCAATGGCACATCTGGTTACGAAGAAGCCGCAGCCCAGGGTATTATGGCCGGGATCAACGCAGTTCGCTATCTGAGAGGTGAAGAGCCTGTGATCATCCCCCGCTCCCAAGGCTATATCGGGGTTCTCATTGATGATCTGGTTACAAAGGGAGTCACAGAACCTTACCGGATGATGACATCCCGTTCGGAGTATCGCCTATCCTTGCGTATGGACAATGCGGATGCTCGTTTTACTCCCCTTGGTTATTCCCTAGGTCTCATTAGCGAAGAGCGGTATGTGGCCTTTCAGGAGAAGCAAGAGCAAATAAGCCGCGAAG
Source organism: Bacillota bacterium (assembly GCA_012799115.1). Classification (GTDB taxonomy): domain Bacteria; phylum Bacillota; class Limnochordia; order Darwinibacteriales; family Darwinibacteriaceae; genus UBA5420. The sequence goes on along the minus strand of JAAZLY010000161.1, from coordinate 2,500 downwards.
TCCAGCGCCTTGGAGCCACGACGATTGGAGGAACCCCCGAGGTCAATGCAAAGTTGCAGGAGCTTGGTACCGCTCCCCTCAAACATGGGGTGACCCTGGCTGATTTGTTGCGTAGACCAGAATTGAAGTATCAGGATCTAAGGGAGTTTGATGCCCTTCCCGATCTTGACCCCTTGGTCACAGAACAAGTGGAGATCCAAGTCAAGTACCAAGGTTATCTGACCAGGCAGGAATCAGCGATTGAACGCTTTGAACGTATGGAAAAGAAGCTTCTTCCCCCTGACTTCCCCTACCACCAAGTGAAGGGTCTATCCAAGGAGTCTGCTACTCGTCTGTCTGAGATTAAGCCAAGTTCGATTGGCCAAGAATCCAGGGTTTCGGGAGTAAATCCAGCCGACATCAGTGTCCTTTTAATCTATCTTGAACAAGAAAGCCGGAGGAAAGAAGAATGAGTCTCGACAGCAAAGTATTTCAGTCGACCCTAGAACTTGGTTTACAGGAATGGGAACTAGGAGAGCTCGTGGACCACGTTCCTGCCTTCACAAACTTTGCAGAGTGTGTGATTAGAACCAATGAAAGCCTCAATCTGACTCGAATTGTCGAGCCGGAAGAAATGGCCATCAAGAATTTCCTGGACAGTCTCGCTCTCTTGCGCCTTCCCTGGCAGAACCAAGTTCGTTGCCTTGACTTAGGTACCGGAGCCGGCTTTCCTGGAGTCCCCCTGGCTATCGCGAGACCCGAATGGTCCTTTACTCTTCTTGATTCATTGCGCAAGAGGCTGAGGTTTCTAGAGTCCGCCGCCCAAGAGCAAGGGCTCACGAACCTGAGAACTCTGCATGCCAGGGCTGAGGATGCAGGACGGGCGAAAGACCAAAGGGAAGCGTACGATCTGGTGGTGAGCCGGGCTGTAGCGCATCTTCCTGTTCTCCTTGAGTTATCAATCCCCCTCGTTAAGGTTGGGGGACATTTCGTGGCCTACAAGGGGAGCGAAGCTGCGACTGAACTTCAGGAAAGCTCGATGGCGTTGGAGAAACTAAAGGCCACTGTAGAACAGGTGTTCGAAATATCTCTGCCGATGAGCATGGGTTCACGGAGTCTGTTGGTGTTTAGAAAACTCGCTTCCACCCCCTCCACTTTTCCCAGACGAGCTGGGATACCGAATAAGGCGCCACTATAGGGATTGTCTAAGGAGTCAGCTACTGGCTCCTTTTTGTTTTGCTCTTTATCTGGAAGGAACTCCTCCCTCGATACAGAATTAATGTAGTAATTGGTAACGGGGTGAGGTTATGAAGTTAACAGAGGTTCTTTTGAATCGAAAACGAAGCGAAGGCACCAATGTCGAGGCTGGTGAAACTTGGAGCGAGGCTGTTCAGTCCATTCCCATCCATTTGATCAGCGCCGGAAAGTATCAACCGAGGCAGGGATTTGACCAAGCGGCCCTTGATGAGCTAGCAGAGTCCATCAGGATTCATGGTTTATTGCAGCCCGTGGTGGTTCGGCGGGGAGCAATTGGCTATGAACTCATCGTTGGCGAACGCCGGCTACGGGCGTGTAAGGAGCTTGGTTGGGAAGTGATTCCGGCCATTCTTAGAGACGTAGAGGATCGAGATGCCGCTGAGCTTGCCTTGATTGAGAACTTGCAGCGGAGTGATCTTCATGTCTTTGAGGTTGCAGAAGGCTATGAGAGGTTGCTAACGGAGTTTGCTTTGACTCAAGAGGAGTTGGCGACTCGTCTCGGTGTGAGTCAGGCCAATATCGCCAATAAGATTCGATTGTTGAAACTACCCCCGGAAGTGCGGGAGATTATTTCCCGGGAAATGCTAAGCGAGCGCCATAGTCGAGCGCTCCTCCGGTTGGAGAATGTAGAGAAGCAATTACTGGTCCTGGAGAAAATTGTCCAAGAGGGCTTGAGTGTGAAGCAGACAGAAGAGTTGGTGACAAGTCTGATTCATCCGGGCAAGTCCAAGGTGACCAAAGAAAAGGTGGAACGAAAGCGCAAGTTGATTATCAAGGATCTACGTCTTTTTTCGAACAGTGTGAAGCAGCTCACCGAAACCTTAGAATCGAGTGGACTAGCAGTGAAGGTCGATGAGCGGGAAGATGATGAAGTGTATGAGCTAGTAGTTATTGTGAGGAAACCTATGGGGGGTGAGGTAAATGGCTAGAGTGATATCAATCATTAATCAAAAGGGCGGTGTGGGTAAGAGCACCACAGCAGTTAACCTAGGCGCCTACCTGGCGCTAGCAGGTAAAAGAGTGCTCTTAGTTGATGTCGATCCCCAGGGAAATGCTTCGAGCGGTGTGGGAGTTGAAAAGAGAAAGATTCGACGCTGCATGTATTCGGTCTTAATCGAGGGTGAGAAGATTGAACGGATTATCGAGCCAACGGCCATCGAGAATTACCATGTGGCACCGGCCACCATTGACTTAGCGGGTGCTGAGATTGAGTTGGTGTCCACGATTTCCAGGGAATTTCGCTTGAAGAAGGCCCTAGAGCTGG
>JAAZLY010000160.1 GCA_012799115.1 Bacillota bacterium | reverse complement strand
GCCCCAGACATCTGATAAAGGAGACGATACCATGCAAGAAGACATGCTAAGGAAGATCTTCAGCCTGCAAAAAGAGTTTGACGAGGCAGTGATGAAACATCGGGACCTTGACTATCCACCTGAGATATGGATTCAAAAGGAAGTCCTGGCCATCATTTCTGAACTCGGTGAGGTCCTAGACGAGGTTAACTTCAAGTGGTGGAAGGATCCCAAAGAAATCGACCATGCCAAGCTGACAGAGGAGCTCGTGGATGTCCTTCATTTCTTTGTGAGTATGTGCCTCAAGGCTGGTATTGGCCCTGATGAGCTTTATGAAGCCTATGTGCGTAAGAATCGGGAGAACTTTGCCCGTCAAGAGGGAGCAACGGATAGACCAGGCTACGCTTGGAAAAAGTAGTCAGATATGGTATACTGAAAATACTCCGCGCCCAGGGAGATGTCCAAAGGAGAGATTCTTTTTTGAACATGCGCGGGGTTTTTTTTGTGCTTTTTTGTTTGCTGGTGGCCCCGAAGGTTCATGCCATCCACTACACTGGTGAACTCTCAACCAAAGTTGGGACAACTGGCACGAGCTCGTCTTTGAACCTGGATTTCGGGGGAGGTAAGGGAAGATATGCGTACCAGTGGGGGTTGGATGCAGATCTTGACTTTCTCCCCTCGTTGCAGGGGCGGATCTCGACTCGCTGGGAACTTGCTTTATCGATTACGGATAACCTAAAGTTGGTTTGTAACCATAACCAGGATCACTTTACTTCGGGGGACATATTTAGGCTGATCAACAAGAACCAATACATTCCAGAAAGCTATTGGGCCGGTCTGCAGAGCCCGCAGCTCAGTCTTGGTTACCTCAGACAGGTGCCCTTTAAGTCGAGAGATGTGGTGGACGCTCTATTTCTGGAGAGTCGGCTTGACCTGGGACATCTAGCAGTGCGGGGATTGCAGATCAGATATGCTGGACAGAGGGAGAGCGGGTCTGCCGCAGTATTACAGGCTGAAGGCAAGCTTGGTGGCTTTCAAGTGGAAGGCGCCACGGCATGGCAGGTCGATCTGGCAGGTCGAGAGAGTTATGCCCGGGTCCTACAGATCCGGGGAAGTGCCTGGGGCGTAAACGGTCGACTTTGCCTCAAGCGCGTTGAACCTGGCTTCTTAAGTCTTCTGGCTAAGACCAATCAGTTCACCCCGAATCGTCAAGGTTGGGAGTTAGAACTCTCTACAGAGCTTTGCATGACCGAATTGGGAGTTAATCTTCGCCGTCAGACCAATCTCGAGGGAAGTCGTGAGTATCCCAAGTTGGCTTGGAAGCTGGGTATGAAGGAAAAGCAAACGAGCATAGAATGGCGGGTTCAGCCTACACCTGCCCTTGTTATGCGCTATTCTTCGGGCGATACCCTTTTTCAACTCGATCCGCTGAATGCTACATTCCGTACCGACTGGAAGATGGGGGATGCAAAGATTAGCCTACGCGTAGATGCTCTACGCCAGATTGGCCGTGCAGAGCTTAGGTTTGGAGAGGCCATACGGTGGCGTTTGATTGGCAAATATGACTTCCTCGCAGACCGATCTCACTACTCCTGCCTGGTAGCTTACAGGAACCTTCAGCTAGAAGTTGGGGAATATGATCGGGGTAACATGAGTTCTGGCTTTAACGACCCCTTCAGCTATTGCATATCATGGGTATGGGAGTTCTAGGAACCCAGGGTTCTACATATGCTATCGTGGGGTGGATGCCAGCATGCGCTACTCAGAGTTGTCAGGAAAAGAAATCATCTGCATTGACGAGGGAATACGCCTTGGAGTGGTTGATCACACCGATCTCATCCTGGACTTGCGCAGCGGCGAAGTGGAATCCATCGTGATCCCCTATGGTCATCGCTGGTTCAGACCTAGATTGATCGTCATTCCCTGGCGTGGTATTAAGAAGATTGGGCGTGACTTGATTATTGTTGACCTAACCTCGGCCCAAGATTATGACGATGTAATGAGGAAGATCGAGGAAAACCCCCGTAGGAATAAGCCCCCTTTTTTTGGGTAAGCTAGTCTCAAGAAATGAAAGGGGGAATTTTCTTGTCAACTGTCATTGGTGTTTTTCGCGATATCAGCACTGCTGAAGATGCGGTGAAAGCTCTGAGAAACAAGGGGTTTCAGGACAATGAAATCTCTATCTTAGCTAAAGATAGCCAACAGCGTCAGGCTAACAAGTCTGGGGATATGGAGACAGGTTCAGATTGTGGCGGCAATGATTCCATTGCTGACGGCACTACTTGGGGTGGAGCGCTAGGTGGAGTCGCAGGGCTCTTGGCCGGT
>JAAZLY010000159.1 GCA_012799115.1 Bacillota bacterium | reverse complement strand
GCCGATCTTGAGCATGATGCCAGAAAGGAGTGCGCTGGCCGGAGACGGAGCAACAGGATGCGCTTCAGGTAACCAGACATGAAGGGGAAACATTCCTGCCTTGACACCAAAGCCGATGAGAAACCCGATAAAGGAAAACATAGATAAGGTCGAGTCTATCGCCAAAAAGCCGCCTTGCGTGAAGGCAACATTACCCGTCATGGTATAGACTCCAAGGATACCAAAGAGCAAGGCTAAGCCACCTGCAATGGTCATAATCAAGTAGAGGAAGCCAGCCCGCATCGCCTTGGCATCTCCTTCTTGAATCACCAAGACATACGAAGCAAAACTCATCAGCTCAAAGAACAAGAACAGTGTGAGGAGGTCTCCCGCTACAAGCGTCCCTAAGGTAGCGCCATAGGTGACCAATGTAAAGGTGTGGTAGCGCTTCACATTATGCATGGACTTCGTATACTCGAGAGAGTACACGGTAACCAAGAGCCAAATTGCGGATGCAATCGTCACCAAGACCGCTGTGAGCCAGTCAATCCTGAAGGACACACCAAAAGGGTGCAGTATTCTCGGATACTCCAAGACCACAACACCCGCATCCTGCAAAAAGGTATACAAAGATAATCCCAACAAACCCGTTATCGCTGTAACTGCTACAACGAAAGCATCCCTAACCCGGTCACTCATGTTCAGTGCATACACTAACAGGCCACCGATGATAGGAACAAAGATAATCAAAAACGGAAGCATATGCCCACTCCTTGTGCGTTAAATTCCTATCTCATATTCTCTTCCGCTTCCGCTTTTCCTGCTCACATTATGCTCCATAGGGATTGGGTTGATCGGTACTTACTTGGGTTTCATCCACATCTGTGTAAATATACATAATACTTCCATAGTCAACGCGCGCTTCCGGGGCTGGCACCTGCCCAATAATCCTGGTTCCAGGTCCCACCACCTCCACTCGAAAACCTGCTTGCTTCAAGACGGTACTGGCCTCGCTGACGGACAGATTCCCCACGTCGGGTACCGACACTTGACGATTCTGTGTTGTACTTCTAGTACCACTTTTTGGCTCCACCCCAAGATAGGGCAAAACCTCCGCTGCCAGCCGAGCAAAAACGGGCGAAGCAATGATCCCTCCGTAGAAGGCACCCTGGGGCTCCCAAAGAACCAAGAGTGCGGCCATTTGGGGATCATCTTTCGGTGCAAATCCAGCGAAGGAGGTTACCATCTTCGAGTGGGAATAGCGACCATTCTCCACCAGCTGGGCGGTTCCAGTCTTACCTGCTACATCATAACCTGGTACTTCGGCCCTCTTTCCCGACCCCACCTCAACGGCAGAGCGCAGGACATAGGCAGTAATGTCCGCTGCATTTTCACCAATGATCTGCCTGGACTCCGGAATATCTGGGGGAAAGCTCCCCTCTTCCGTCACCATCTCTTTGACATAGTGGGGAACCGAATAGATTCCTTGATTAGCAATGGCGCCGAAACTTGCGATTAGTTGGACGGGAGTTAAGGTCAAACCCTGCCCAAAGCCGATATTGGCCCAAGTCACCAGAGGTACATTGGGAGACGGAGACCGTAGGGTACCTCCCATTTCACCGGGAAAATCGATTCCCGTCTTATGACCGAGGTTAAACTGGGTGAGCCCGGTGTAAAACCTCTCTGGACCAAGATCAAGGGCCAGCTTGGCATAGTACGGATTGCAGGAGTTTTGCATCGTCTCGGCAAAGGATTGGGAACCATGCCCGCCCCGATTCCAACAACGCACGTTCCAGCCAGAGACCCGAATGTAGCCGGGATCAAAGAAACCTGAGTTCAGGGAGGCCACCCCTTCGTTCACCGCAATCGCTGCAGTGACAGCCTTAAAGGTTGAGCCAGGTTCGTAGGTATCGGTCACTGCAATATTCTTGCGTGTAGAGGCCGGATATGCTGCGAAGTTCTCAATATCAAAGGTGGGATAGACTGCATTGGCAAGAATTTCCCCAGTCTTCGGATCGGTTATGAGGATCAAACCCAGTCTGGAGCCTGTCTCTTGGGTCGCCCTGCGCACCTCCGCTTCCGCTATGCGCTGCAGGAAGATGTCGATGGTCAGATGCAAGTCTCCACCCTTTTTACCAGGCAAATAGCCTCGTACCCCATCTTCCAAAGCTCTCCCGTGGGCATCACGTTCAAAGACCGTTTGCCCCGGAGTCCCCCGTAGAAAGTCATCATAGTAGAGTTCTAGACCTTCCAACCCTTGATTATCAATACCCACAAAGCCTAGCACTTGAGGGGCAACGGACCCATAGGGATAAATCCGGGTGGAGGTAGGTATGATACCAATCCCTGGCAAATCCGCCGCCAGTATTTGCGCGGCCTCTTCATCACCCACCTTCTTCTTGAGCCACTCTGTGGCGGAGCGTTTGTTCAAGCGCTGGAAAATGAAATCCTCTTCCAAATCTAGAATGGCGGCTAGTACTTTGGCAGTACCAGCTGCATCTTCAATTTCGGCAGGGATGGCATAGACAGTATGTGCGCTGATACTGAGGGCCAGAGGCAATCCATTGCGGTCAAAAATGCCTCCCCGCAATCCCTCCACAGGGATCTTCTGAATACGCTGTTCCAGCGCCTTGGTCTGGAAGAAGGCGTTGTTCCAAAGCTGCAGAAAGCCCAGGCGAAATCCTAGAAAGGCGGAGCCCACTAGCATTACAAACAGTAGGACAAGAATGCGACGTTGAATCAAGCGTTCTGACACTTTACCCATGGTTTCACCCACCTGTTCCCTTGAACATCCGTTTCAAGCCATTAAAGAGACGCCTCACCCAGGTGGCCAATCCAGTGCTCTGCTGGGCCACCAAATCCAAGCGGACAAAATCCTCGCCTCCCCGCTTAATGACTAGTTCACCGACTTTATCTCCCCGATCGACTGGTGCCCTTAAATTTGGCATAATCTCCGGTTCGGCCTCATACTCCAAATCAGCCTCATCCTTTGCTACCAGTTGAAATTCCCTAGCTAACACTGCATTTACCTGGTGATCTACACCATCAGGCACTAAGACCGGGGTGATCACCTCTTCGGTGGAAATCAAGGTTCGTAGATTGCTAAAAGCCCAGTTCAACAGGGCCTCGGTCTCCTGGTTTCGCACTTCGCGACTCCGCGCCCCCAAGACGACAATGATCAACCTCTTTTCTTGTCTCTGGCAAGCGGTGATCAGGGTGTGGCCAGCAGGGGTTGTAGCCCCCGTCTTTCCCCCCTCTACGCCTTCGCGATCTAGGAGAGGGTGGGAGTTTTTGATCTTACGATCATAAGACTCAATAAAATAATCTGGTGTGGCAAGTATCTTAGCCAGGAGTTCATGCTCCAAAGCTGCCTGTAACAATCTGGCCTGATCAAAGGCTGTGGAGTAGTTGTTGCTAAAAATTGAAAGGAGCCCAGTGCAATCCACATAGTGCGTATCTTTGAGACCAAGTTCCTCTGCCTTGGCATTCATCAGGCTAGTGAAATCCGCTTCAGACCCGGCCACATACTCCGCCAGGGCCACCGCAGCATCATTGGCAGAGACAAGCGCCGTGGCATAGAGCAGTTCTTCGACGGTCAGGCGATCTCCAGCCCGCATCTTAATCTGGGTACCCTCCCTGCTCTGTGCTTTGGCACTCGCTGTCACAACTGCATCGAGGGAGAGTTTCCCCTCCTCCACGAGTTCAACAGCAACGAGCAAGGTCATCACCTTTGTTATGCTTGCGATAGAACGCCGCTGAAAGGCATTTTTCTCTAGCACTAGGTATCCGTAGTCTCCGTCGTAGACCGCATAAGCAATAGAACTAAGCTCCGGCACGGGTTCAAAGGCCAGAGCTTGCCCCATAGATGCCAGAGTTAAGATCAGCATGGCGAGTATCCACACCCTTAGCCATTGTCTTGCTCCCATGGGTCTCCTCCTTTCGCATTCTAAGAATAAATACGCGACAGTTGTCGTAATTAGTACAGATACGGAGAGAGGTTTGAAAGGAGAAGGATTGTGGAAACCAAGCTATTATGGGAAAAAGAAGACCTTTTTGATCACTTCGTAGCTAGCCATCCGAGGGGTGATGTGCTTCAAACGACCAAATGGGGCAGGCTTAAGGCTACCTCCGGTTGGGTGTACTATCCGTTGGGGGTCTTTGAAAAAGGAAGCCTGCAAGGAGTGGCCCTCATCCTCACGAAAGGACTACCCCTGGGAGCGAAAATTGCGTATTCCCCGAGGGGACCCCTTTACCTATCAGAAGAGGCGTTGAGGGCCCTAGTTGGCGCAGGCAGTAAGCTCCTTAGGGACGAAGGTGCTCTGGTCTGGAAAATGGACCCCCCGATTCCAAAGGGAGATGATCTCTGGTCCAATTGTACACGTGACCTAGG
>JAAZLY010000158.1 GCA_012799115.1 Bacillota bacterium | reverse complement strand
GTATCAAGTACCCCCCTCGTTGCAAAGAGGGGCCAGGTAACAATCGATGCGTTGTCCAGAACATTCATATCCTTGATGATTCCATTTTCCTTGCGGTTACGCGGCAGATATCCGATGCCCATTTGTAAAGCTTGTTCTGTACTGGAGATTTTGACCTGCTTGCCTGAGAGAAACATGCTACCGGAGGTATTGCGATCCGCGCCAAAGACGGTTTGAAAAAGGGCGCTGCGACCATCCCCGAGTAAACCTGTGACTCCCAGAATCTCACCAGAGCGAACGGTAAGGTCTACTCCCCTAAAGGACTTGGCATGGGTAAACTCCTCAAGTCGCAAGACCTCCTCACCAATGTTCTTCGTTCTAGTCAGCTGGTCAATGATAAGTGCTTTGCCAACCATAAAGCGAGCTATGTCGTCCATTGTGACATCAGCAACATCCCCTTCAGCCACCAATTCTCCATCTCGTAGCACTAGGTAGCGCTGGCAGATCTCCATCACCTCGCCGAGCTTATGGGAAATGAAGATGATCCCCACCCCTTGATCTCGCAGGGTTCGCATCATCTGGAAGACACGCTCAATCTCTGGCTCTGTCAGCGATGTTGTAGGTTCGTCCATGATAATCACCGAAGCATCCATCAGTATGGCCCGGCAGATCTCCACAATCTGTTTGTAGGAAGCGTCTAGGTCGCGCACCATGGTCTTAGGATCGATATCGATGTCCATCCTATCAAAGATATCTTGGGTCGCTTGCTCCATAGCGGCCAGATCCAGGCGTCCCCACCTTCCCTTGAGCTCCCGCCCAATAAACATGTTCTCATAAATGGGCAGATCATTAATCAAGTTCAGCTCCTGATGTATGAAGGCAATGCCAGCACCAAGGGACTGCGCCGGATTGGCGAAGTGTACCCTTTGCCCATCAAGGAAAATGGCACCAGAATCCATTTGGTGAACCCCACCTAGAATGTTCATCAACGTGGATTTCCCCGCCCCATTCTCGCCAATGAGGGCACAGATCTCGCCGTCATGAATGGTAATCGATACGTCCTTGAGCACCTGATTGGTACCAAAGGACTTGGTTATGTTCTTCATCTCAATCACAAGATCACATCCAATAAAAGGAGGTGGCCCCGAGGCCACCTCCCGCGTTGTCAGACTCTAGTAAGGCGAATTGGCATCAAGGAAGTTTAGGTAGTTCTCTCTATCAACGATCGTTGTTGGGATAATCTTTACCTTTTCTACTTCTTCACCCTTGAGAACTTGGATTGCCACATCTACAGCGTCTTGAACCATAGCTGGACTGTATAGGGCAGACTGAATCCAAATGTCTGGATTGTCAGGCATCAATTCGAAGTACTCCTGCATACCGCCACCGCCTGTAATAACCTTAATGTCGGTACGGCCTGCTTCACGAATGGCTTGAAGTACACCGAGGGATGTCTCGTCATCCATCGAATAGACTGCGTCAATCTTGGGGTTGCGAATCAGAATGTCAGAGAAGTCCTTGAGTCCATCTTCTCTGGTAAACTGTGTGGCATACGTCAGAATGTTCAGGTTGGGAGCAATCTCAGCCACTGTATCCAAGAAACCCTTCTTTCTTAAGGCAGATACCGAGCCAGAGGAAGGTACTTCTAACATAACGACGGTGGCCTCAGGACCCACCTTGTCAACAATATAGTGGGCACCTTGAATTCCCATATCTTCGTTATCCCCGGAGACTCTGTAGATGCCATCAAGATCGATGACGATGTCAAAGTTCACGATGATAATTCCTGCATCCAAAGCTCTTTCCATAGGCACTTCCATACCAGCCCACTGCGGAAAAGCGACAATGGCTTCAGCGCCCCAGGTCATTAAGTCGTCAAGTTGCGCCGTCATCTCTTCTGCGTTAGAGCTCGTCTGGATCCTGTAGCTCACTTGATCCCCAAGTTCCTTAAGGCGAGCTTCGGCCTCGTAGGCCACCGCTGCCACCCAACCATGGGTCACGGCAGGAGCAAGTACACCGATCTTATACTGCTGTGCAGATGCCACAAGAGGTGTAAAGACCAAAAGAAGAACTACCGCCACTAACATCAGTTTTTTCATTCCACTTTTCCCCCTTATTCTTTTGTAAATATAGTTGCATTACGAATTTACACTTCTCCTTCTTATGGCTAAAAACCTCCCGTATTTTGCTTTGTAGCAAAAAAAAGAGACCTATGCTATGGGGTTGCGTATCAACCGAAGAAGTGGAAAACCACCGCATTTGCGGTGGTTCGAACATCAGAAAAACGTCTTAATGTCTCTAGTAGGTCGGTTCGGATAGTCGAACACCTTGCCCTCCCAGGTTCGGATCTTGATAGACTCCTTTCCTCTGGAAATGAGGTACTGGGGTGCGATTGGAGTCTTGCCATTTCCTTGAGGAGCATTAATGATGTACGTTGGTATAGCCATACCCGAAGTATAGCCCCGGAGATGTTCCATAATCTCAATTCCATCATCGACGGACGTTCTAAAGTGTGTAGTGCCCAATACACGCTTAGCTTGGAAGATGTAATAGGGCCTGACTCGAAACTTTAGAAGTTCTTGGTTCAAAAGACGCATGACATATTTGTCATTGTTAATGCCGTTTAGAAGTACAGCCTGATTTCCCAAGGAAATTCCAGCATTGGCCAATTTGTCACAAGCCTCTTTCGCCTCTGGGGTGAGCTCTTTCGGATGGTTAAACTGGGTGTTAATAAAAAGGGGTGGATACTTCTTTAAGATCTGGATTAAGTTGTCCGTGATCCTCTGGGGCATGGTTACCAAGACCCGTGAGCCTAACCGCACATAATCAACGGACCTGATGGCATGGAGTTCACCTAGGAGCCAGTCTAAGGTGGCATCAGCAAGAAGCAAGGCGTCTCCACCGGTGACCAGAACATCCCGGATCTCCGGATTGGCCTTAATATACGAAATAGACTCCTCAAGCTTGACCCTTGGCGTATGGTGATCGTCAGAGCCGATGTTTCTCCTTCTCTGACAATGTCTACAATACATAGCACACTGGTTTGTCACATTGATGATCACCCGGTCCGGATAGCGCCTAGTGATGGCTCCAGCAGGGTTTGTGTATTCCTCCGCCATAGGATCTGAGAGTCCTTCTTCCATTAGCTCGGCCCGCATCGGAATCGACTGCAGCTTAATTGGGTCATATTTGTTATCATCATCAATCAAGGACAGATAATAAGGAGAGATACTCCAGCGGAACTTCTCCGCGATCTTCTCCACAGCTTCAATCTCTTCATGATCGAGAGCGATGAGTTTCGTCAGGGTTTCTATGTCAGAAACTCTATGCTTCAGCTGCCATTTGTAATCCTGCCAGTCTTCCTCGGTACCCCCTAGGATCTCAAGGATTCGCTTTTTCTTTTCTGCAGCCTTCACTCGTTCGCTGTGGGCCATCCCTCTGGGAATCGTGTCCTTTACATCGATATAGTCTCGAACTCTGCTCTTCAGTTCATCCGCCCTCTCTAGGGCTGTCTGTCTCTTATTCATGGCATCTCCTTTCCAAAGTCAATGTTCTCATAATTTTTTGTGGGTTTTATTATACTACGATCAGCCTTCCGCGTCAAAAAGGAGACAAGCCCTGCAGAGCCTATCTCCTTCGAATATCCTAATTTGCCCTTGTACTCGCAGTCCTTTATCTGCACTCCTCGAGGCGACAAGCCGCAAGGAGGGCTACCCTAAGGGCCAGCGTAACGTCACCTAGACCCATGGAAGGCGCCCCTTGGTGGTGAACCGCCTGTTCGGGAAGATAAGGAATGTGAATGAACCCTGCACGAATCGGAAGCTGCCTTTCAGAAATGTAGTGCAAGATGCCATACATGGTGTGATTGCAGACAAAGGTACCTGCGGTGTTAGAAATCCGTGCCGGGATTCCAGCGTCCCGCATCGCCTCAACCATAGTTCGAATCGGTAAGGTGGAAAAGTAGGCAGCGGGACCACCTTCCACAACCAGAGTATCTTGGGGCATCTGCTGCTTGTTGTCAGGAAGCGATGCATCATTGATATTCAGCGCCACTCTTTCGACGGAAATATCAGGTCTACCTCCTGCCTGACCTAGGGCCACGATGATATCGGGCCTGTCTTTGTCGATCGCCAGAATTGCTTCGTGAATCGCCTCATTAAAGACGGTGGGAAGCTGTTTGGTCTGGATCGTGATACCCTCAAGCTCTTCCCCGGATATCTTCTTGACCACTTCCCAAGCGGGGTTGATGGATTCACCGCCAAAGGGATCAAAACCTGTGAGAAGTACTCGTTTCATAATGCCTCCTCGCTGAAAAAAAGAGACGCGGGAATCCCCGCGCCCTTTGTCAAACTGACCTATTATCTGGTCCGCATGTAAATGTCGTTCCAGCGTCTGAGAATCTGTTCTTTGTTTTCTACGAGCCAATCGATGTCTCTGTCTACCCAGTAGATTTCGCTGGTTGCTGGAAGGTATGGAGTGTCATAGACAGCATTGGCATTGGTAAAGCGAAGTGTACCGAGCTCGGTACCAAGGGCAGATTGTCCCTCAGCGCTCATGAGGAAGTTAGCCATCAACTTCGCAGCTTCCATATTAGGTGCATTCTTGATGATCGCTACACTAAAGGCCGAAGCAGAAGCACCCTGCTCTGGGTAAACCAGTTTAATGTTTGTTGCACCGGACTTCAGCAATGTGGAAGCTCCGTCTTCATAGGAAAGACCTACAACATACTCTCCAGCCTGTACAGCACGGAATGCAACCGAGGACGAAGTGGAGATAACCATTTTATTGCGAAGCATGCCTTCCATAAGTTCCCAAGCTTCAGGGCTATCGTTACCGTAGGCAGCAAAGATGTTACAGACATGGTTCCAAGCGGAAGACGAGGAGTTTGGATCTGGCATAACGATCTTACCAGCAAGTCTTGGATCGAGAAGATCATCATAACCGGTAATGTTCATGCCAAGCTCGGCTTCGAGTTCTGTGTTAACTGCAAAGACAATGGTCGACAAGTGGCTCAGGTTATAAAAGCCGTTTGGTGATTTGTAAGCAGGCAGGATCTCATCTTCGTGATCCGATAGCCAATGCTCAAAGAGATCCGAATACATGTGTCCATCACTATTACTTAAGCCACCCCACATTATGTCGCCTTGGGGTCTGTTCTTCTCGGCATTAATTCTAGAGGTGAGTTCCCCGGCGGAACCGTTTACGATCTCAACTGTAATGTTCGGATACTTTTCGCCAAAGAGTTTGACAAGGTTGTTCAAGTCATTATCCGTCATACTAGAGTACAGAACGAGATTACTACGGAAATCAGAGGAACCTAAGGCGATTCCAGGGACGAGCAACGATAAAGACAGGACTAAAACGAGCGACAAGACCATATAGCGTTTCATCTAAACATCTCCTTTTGTCTCTTTTTTTATTTCATATAGCAGGCTGCTATACAAAACCGATTCGAATTTAGATCTGCACATCCTCCGACTTACTTACAGCAAGATAAATGATAATGGAAATGGCGGTGACAACCGTAGTGATGGCTGCGAAGGCCGCGGCCAATCCGTCGTTGCCCCTTGAGATTGCAACATATGTGGACATTGTCAAGGTAATGGTACGGTTGTTGTAGAGAATGATGGCGCTCGAGAGCTCCGTCACAATCGTAATCCAGCTTAAGATAGCCCCGGAGACAATCCCATTTCGCATCATGGGCACTGTGATTCTCGCAAACGTCTTGGGCTTTGACGTGCCTAGACTCGTCGCCGCTTCTTCTACATTCATTGGTATCAACTGCAAGGTTGCAGTGGCCGAGCGGATCGTGTAGGGCATCCTCCGAATGACCCAGGCAATGATCATGACCGCAGCCGTTCCAGTGAGTGCAAAAGGACGGTCGCTAAAGGCGATGACAAGGGCAATACCAATGACCGATCCAGGCAGAACATAGGGAATCATGGACAACGTGTCGATGAAGTTGTTCAACAGACTTCTACGTCTGACAACAAGGTAGGCAATGATGATGGCCACAACAATGATAATGGCCAAAGAGCCTGCTCCCAAGACCAAGGTGTTGTAAATCGAACGACCAAGGAGTCGATCTGCGGCCATACGGTAATTGTGTAGAGAATAACCCGGGAGAAAAACCGCCAGGTCCGAGTTTCGGAAAGAGAGATAGACGATGTACGCCTGGGGCAAAAAGGCAATCCCCACGAGAACATAGGCATACAGGTGCATCAAGATGCCCATAAGTCCCTTTGGTTTTTTCTTCTCTACAGGATTCATGGCACTAATGGAAAAGTTGTAACGACTTGTGGCCCATTTCTGCAATAGGAACACGGCGGACGTCAAGACAACTGCAATGACACTGATCGCGGCAGCGAAATTGTAGTCACGTCCGTGATCGCCCAGGTATTGATTGTAAATCTCAACTGGGAATGTCCGGTACCCCTCCCCAATCAATAGGGGAGTTCCAAAGTCCGCAAAGGCACGCATAAATACTACCAATGATGCTGCCAAAATGGTAGGCATGGCTAGCTTGAGAATGACGGTGAAAAACCTCTTCAGGCCAACGGTACCCATACTGGCCGATGCTTCCATCAGAGAATTATCGATATTCTTGAAGGCGCCATTCATGTAAATGAACACCAGGGGAAACAACTTCAGAGCCTGAACAAACAAGATACCGTTAAAGCCGTAAATGCTCCCAATGTTAATGTTCAGGTAGTTCGCAAAGAACTTGGTGATCACTCCGGACCGTCCCAAGAGCAAGACCCACGAATAGGCCCCAATAAATGGCGCCGACATGGCACAAAGGAGACTGGCCACAAACAACACCTTGGCCCCCTTCAGTTGATAGAAGGAGTAAAAATACGATATGGGAATACCCAAGATAAGAGTAACAATCGTAATAGCAGAGGAGACCTTAAGGCTATTGATAATGGTACTGCTGTAGTAACGGTACTCGAAAAAGCGACTAAAATACTCCAGCGTTACTCCTCCCCTAGGGCCGACTACAGCCTGCCTGAGCAACCCCCACAACGGGTAGAGTAGAAAAAGGACAAACAATCCAAGCACGGTAAAGTACAGAGCAGTCCACATATCGATTCGTTTTTTATTACCCATCATACACCCCTCCCTTCAACCCAATCACACCGCAACACCACTGTTACGTGCGGTTT
>JAAZLY010000157.1 GCA_012799115.1 Bacillota bacterium | reverse complement strand
GGCAAGCTGCTTTAGTTTTCTTTGACGGTTTTGTCAATGACCAAGCTACGATCCATATCATGCGCAGTCTGCAGAGCACCGCTAATCTCGGTTGTACACAGGGAGCTCTAGAACAGTTGCTGCGGGAGCAAATTCCCTTTTTTGAAACGAGTATAACGGACCATCTCGAGGATGCAATCGACGAACTATTGTGCGGTCCTATGTTATTACTTATCGACGGAGTCAAGGACATTGCAGTTCTTGATGTGCGTCAATATGTGACTAGGGGATCGGAAGAGCCTACGCTAGAAAAAGTTACCCGCGGTTCGCGCGATGGTTTTGTAGAAACGGCGCTTTTCAACGTCAACCTTATTCGAAGGCGGATTCGGGATCCTAACTTGTGCTTCGAGGCCCTCAAAGTGGGACGCCGTTCAAAGACCGACGTCATCATTGGTTACATCCGCGACATTGCAGATCCTAGCCTTGTTCAGGAAGTGAAGAGCAGAATTGAAGCCATTGATCGGGATGCCATTCCCATGGGCGGGAAGAACCTTGAAGAGTATATCTTGGGTACCGTGTTCAACCCTATTCCAGTCACTCGTTATACGGAGCGTCCGGACGTTGCGGCAGCACACCTCTTGGAGGGGCATATTACGATTATCGTTGATACAACTCCTTTTGTACTCCTAGTGCCCGTGACCGTTTGGCATTTTACACAGCATGCCGAAGAATATTTTCAAAACCCCCCTGTGGGAACCTATTTGCGCTGGGTACGGACTCTAGGTATCCTTGGTTCTTTGATTTTGTTGCCTCTTTGGTATCAGCTGGCTGTAAGCGCTAACTTACCGGATTGGATTGCTTTTATTGGACCCAATGAGCCGGGGCGTTTAGCCCTCTGGTTCCAACTTCTCCTCTTGGAGTTGGGTCTGGATCTCATCAGAATGGCTTTGATTCACACTCCGGATTCTCTAGCCACATCCCTTGGTTTGGTTGGAGCCATCATCCTAGGCGATTTAGCTGTCACAGTGGGCCTTTTTACTGGCGAAGCAATTCTATACGTTGCAATTGTCGCTATTTGTAGTTTTGCTACGCCCAGTATTGAGTTTGGCAATGCAATTCGCCTCTTTCGTTATGTCTTGTTCTTTGGAGCTGTCATTGCTGGTTGGTGGGGTCTTGGCGCAACATTTATCGGCGTCTTGCTGGTTTTTGGTTTGACAAAGTCCTTTGGCATCCCGTACTTGTGGCCTTTAATTCCCTTTGACGGACCAGCTTTGCTTCGGGTGATCTTTAGGTTCCCGATACCACAAGTTGCCGTGAGGCCGCGTTTGACCAAACCTCAGGACCAACGCGCGCAGGAAAAACGAGGCAAGGGAGGACGCTAAGATTAGGCATATTGGCATTCCAAGGGCACTCTATTACTTCCATTTCCATGAGTTGTGGCAGAGGTACCTCCAAGACCTTGGCCTAGAAGTAGTTGTCTCACCACCTACGAACAAGACCATACTTGAGCTAGGCCTCACCAACTGCGTGGATGGGGCCTGTTTGGCGATTAAGAGCTATGTCGGTCATGCACTCTACTTGGCTCAACAAGGTGTTTCACTTCTATTTGCACCCCAAGTCATTAGTATTTCCCACAAAGAGTACACGTGTCCAAGTCTTCTCGGGCTACCAGACTTGCTCCGCCAATATGTACCTCCTTCAACAGAGATATTCGCCCCAGTTCTCGATGCACGGAAGGGAGAGCGGGCCCTGGCACTTTGTTATCGTAGGCTGGGCAAGACCTTTGCCCCAGGATCTATAGTCAGACAGGCATGGAATCAGGCACATAAGGCGCAGTTGGCTTGGGAGCAGTCACTGTGGCTTCCAAACGACAACTCGCAGGAACTAAAGGTACTTCTTCTAGGACCTCGCTATCTTACAGACGACCCGTTCCTCAGCGGAAACATCATCCATCGTCTTGAAGGCTTAGGCATGCGGGTTTATACTGCTGCGCAAGTGAGGGGTGGACGTATGTCTCCCCAGAGTAGGACAGCGGAGAAGCGTCTGTTTTGGTCAAACGCGAGGCAATCGGTGGGTGCCTTGGAACACTTTGTCGATCAGGTCAACGGGGTAGTCAGCCTTGCCCCCTTTGGATGCGGAGCGGAATCTTTTGTTGTTGCACTCGTAGAGAGGAGGGCCCGGAATCAGGGTCTCCCCAGTCTAACGGTGAATCTGGACGAACATACGAGTACCCTTGGGATGATGACGCGCCTAGAAGCCTTTTGTGATCTACTAGAGAGGAAAGAGAGTGGATGAAGGTTACCTTTCCGCACATGGGATATGCCTATATTGCAATAGAGGCTCTTTTATCGGGCCTTGGCCATGAGCCCATCACTCCGCCACCGGGCACTAGGAACACCCTCGAGTTAGGAACCCGCTACAGCCCAGAGGAAGCCTGTCTTCCTTTTAAGACAATCTTAGGCAATATGCTAGAAGGAATTGAGCTCGGGGCAGACGGAGTCTTGATGCTTGGAGGATGGGGACCTTGTCGCCTGGGATACTATGGCGAGATTCAGCGAATCATCCTACTTGATCTTGGCAAACAGGTGGAATTTGTAACTCTTGAGGTACCAGAGGGCGGTTTGCCCAAGGCCTTGGGGCTGGCTCGCAGGATCCTAGGTCCCACCGATGTAAAGGAACTTTGGCTCGGATGCAGGCTCGCTTGGGCGAAAATGAATGCCATTGACGAACTTGAAAACCTTGCCCTTAAGGTACGTCCTAGGGAAAAGGACCATGGAGCAACGTCGCGCTTGCTGGCAAGAGAGTTTCAGAGACTTCGAGGGGCAGCGACGATAAAGGACATACGAGCCATTCACCAGGAGACAGGGCAAGGTCTACTTGATCTGGTGGATCGGAGAAAGCCTCCAACAGGGATGCGGATTGGGGTTCTCGGAGAGATCTATACCGTGGTAGAGCCTTTTGTTAACCTACGTCTAGAAGAGCGCTTGGGATATCTCGGTGTCGAGGTGGTTCGAACGATTAGTCTTCCTAAATGGGTTGAAGAACACATTTTCCAAAACGCTTTCGGTTTTTATACAAGGCGTGAGTTGCTCCGTTCTGCCGCTGGTTACTTGAGCGGTTTTATCGGTGGGCATGGCCTGGAGAGTATCGCCCGAAGTGTAGATCTGGCTCAAGGATCGGTTGATGGTATCATCCACATCTTTCCCCTAGCTTGCATGCCTGAAGTTGTTGCACAGGGCATTTTGCCCCAGATTAGCCAGGATAAAGATGTCCCCATCCTATCTCTGGTCGTAGATGAACATGCCGGTGAAGCAGGCTTTCAGACCAGGCTCGAAGCCTTTGTCGATCTTTTGCAGAGGAGAGTGCGGGTATGCCAATAGGTCAAGGGGTTTACCTCGGCATTGATGTTGGTAGTGTGAGTACTAATTTTGTCTTGATCGATCCAAAGAAGCCCCCCGGTCAAGATGTGGTATGGAAAAAATATCTACGTACGTTG
>JAAZLY010000156.1 GCA_012799115.1 Bacillota bacterium | reverse complement strand
TAGATCTAACAAGTTAGCTGGAATACATCCACCAGAAGGACCACCTATTTGAACGGCTTTAAGGTCCCGACCGTCACTAACTCCTCCACCAATTTCATAGATAATCTCCCTTAGGCTCATACCCATGGGAACTTCGACTAAACCGGTATTATTGATATTTCCAGTTAAGGCAAAGACTTTGGTGCCCGTAGATTTTTCCGTACCAATCGCCCTGTAGGCCTCGGCTCCACGTCGAATAATGTCTGGGATGTTGCCGAAGGTTTCCACATTATTGATGTTGGTGGGTTTGCCCCATAGTCCAGATACGGAGGGGAAGGGCGGCTTTGGTCGGGGCATACCCCGCTGGCCTTCGATGGATGCCATCAGAGCGGTTTCCTCACCGCAGACAAAGGCGCCGGCACCTTTCTTAATCTTCAGCTCAAAGCTAAAGCCACTGCCAAATATATCGTCACCCAGTAAGCCGTATTCCCTTGCCTGCTGAAGGGCAATTTCCAGGCGGCGAATGGCCAGGGGATACTCAGCGCGAACATAGATATAACCTTCGTCGGCGCCGATGGCGTAGGCCGCAATTATCATACCTTCAATGATTCTGTGGGGGTCGCCTTCTAGCAAGCTCCGATCCATAAAGGCACCAGGATCTCCCTCGTCAGCATTGCAGATCACATACTTCTTTTCGCCTGGACTTTGTCTGGTGAATTCCCACTTCAGACCAGTTGGGAACCCCGCACCGCCACGGCCTCGGAGCCCTGATTTCTTGACCTCGGCAATGACCTCTTCTGGTGTCATTTCTGTCAAGGCTCGACCGCAAGCTTCATATCCCTTGGCTGCAATATACTCTTTGATGCTTTCGGGATCGATTCTGCCGCAGTTGGCCAGGACAATCCGGTGCTGCTTCTTATAGAAGTCAATGTCGCTATAGGCAGGGACCCTTGTGTCTGTGCCCTGCTCAGTGTAGAGCAATCTGTGGACAATCCTACCTTTGAGGAGGTGTTCTTCCACGATTTCATGAATATCGTCAGCCTGAATCCGGCAATAGAAAACCCCTTCTGGATAGACAATGACAATTGGACCTTGCTCACAAAAACCGTGACAACCAGTTTCCACAACTTTGATTTCATCCTGTAAACCGAATTCTTCTAGTTTTATAAGCAAGCGATCCTTAACACTGTTTGAACCGGAGGAAACACAGCCGGTACCTGTACAAACTAATACATGAGAACGGTAGAACTTAGGGTTCATAGCTATACTCCTCCTTCCTCAAGACGTGCTACGGCCAACTCTGCAACGACATTGCCGTTAATCAGATGCTCAACAACAATGCGCTCCACATCTTTTGCAGTAATTTTCCCATAGGTAATTCGGTCTTGACCTGGTAACTGCACATCCATCAAAGGTTCCTGTTCACACATGCCTATACATCCAGTCTGCGTTGTGATCACATCTAGATTTCTCTTCCTTAGTTCTTGGGTTACCGCTTGGAGTATGTCACGGGCGCCAGCAGCAATGCCGCAAGTACCCATCCCGATAATGATCTTAGGTTTTCCTTCGCTGTTTCTTGCAGAAATCTCCTTTTCGAGCTCTGCCCGCAATTCTCTCAATTCTTCAAGTGATTTCACAGATCACTCACCCCCATATAGGTCATCTATTCCTTCTCGAACAAAACCCTCCAGCCAATTCATAACGGCGGGGTGGTTAATTGCAATGCTGCCTAGTTCGGATTTTATCTCCCTGGTATCGATGCAAAGAGTTCTTTCTAGGCACGTGTGCTGATAAACCACTTCTACTTCTGGGTTCAGCATGATCACACCTAGCAAAGTGCCTGCCAGATCTCCTAAAGGAGCCCGATCAATATGACTGTAGCGGAAGGTAGCGGTAACTGTTGTACCAGTACCAACGTTGGAATCAATCAGAAGCTCGCCTTCTGCTCCCTTGGCCGCTTGGGCGAAAAGTGCAAGACCCAGCCCAACTCCTCGCGTCTTTCGTGATGTAAAAAACGGATCCATTACCTGAGCTAACTGGTGTTGGGGAATGCCCCTGCCGTTATCCGCAATCCGAATCGTCAATCGGTCTTGGATTGAGTTCTCATCAATATAAATCTCGATGATAGAAGCAGACGCCGCAATCGAATTTTGCGCAATATCCAGGATGTGAAGTGATAACTCCCGCATAGACCCTCCCACATTTCCGAAGAAAACTCAGTTTGCTAGTTTTAACGTCTCCTCTTTGCGAGGCGTTTTGTCCTCACTTCTGTAGGCAGCCAAGACGCTAGCCACATTATTCTGGTTCAGTCTGCCGTGGGTATCGTCATTAATCATAATGACCGGAGCAAGACCACAAGCACCGATACATGCCACTGTTTCTAAGGTGAACTCCAAGTCTTCTGTGGTGCCACCACTTACAATCCCCAGTTCCTTCTCAATCGCCCGCAGCACCTCTGTTCCACCCCGCACATGACAGGCAGTTCCGGTGCATACCTTAATCACATTCTTACCCCTCGGTTGCAGATGAAACTGGGTGTAGAACGTCACTACGCCATACACCTTGGCCAAAGATAACTGAAGGCTCCTAGCAATCTCCTGCAGGATATCTTGGGGTAGATAGCCATACTGTTCTTGCGCTTCCTGCAAAATGGGAATCAAGCTAGCCTGTTCTGCGCTGTAACGAGCCAAGATGTTCCTTAAAGGCTCCAGATACTTCTCATAACTCTCCTTGCCATGACCACAGATACAACCCATACTGAGCCACCCTTTCTGATTTTGTTAAACGTCTAACATTATAGTGAAGAAATTCACATGCCTTGCCTTAAAATAACCCTCAGCCACGGAGGGTTCGGGTTTCGTTAACATTTTCACATTGCCTCACTACTTAGATTATAAGCGTCTTTGATTCGGATTTCAATAGTATAATGAGTCTCAAAATATGACATAGTAGAATGCGTTTTAAAATATGACAGATATCAATTTGAGCAAATCCTCGTCAAGAATGAATCCTTCTGTATTCCCACAACGGCCAATATCGGTAAGATAGTGACTGTCTGACCCTTGGATGTATCGATATTGGTCTAAGTGGGGGTGAACACGCAAGAAACCCATTGGATCAGTGTTGCGGGAAATTTCAATGACCTGAATTCCCATATCGGAGGGAATGAAACCCAACTGTCCTAGAATACTATTTGCTGGACGATCCACATGGGCGGGTATCACCACGCCCTGGAGGTTCGTAACGTTCTCTATTGCCTCTGATAAGGAGAGCTTTGTTGCCATAGCTAGGAGCCGGTCTTCCTTGGCGATGTATTCATCCTTGATATCCGTCAGTAATTGATAGCCGAACAACCTTTCATCATTCTTTAGACTGGGGAGGTTCTCATGGACAATGGCTTCGAACTCCAGCAATGCATCTAGGCTGGAAAAATAGCAGAGTAAATGCACTTCCTCCCGCGTCTCCAGTTCCATGGCAGGAATGAGCTTAATCCCATTGGCCTGAGCTAACTGTTGGGCGACCTGAGTATTGCCAGCACTATTGTGATCAGTGATGGCTATATACTCTAAGCCTAGGTTCACCGCCTGTTGAATAATGTTGCCGGGAGTCATCAACAAATCGGCACAGGCCGATAAACAACTGTGAATATGAAGGTCACATCTGGGATTGTCCTTGCGGTTCATGTAACTATCTCCAGTTCGGGCTAAAGTCCAAGCTCGAATAACTTGCGGATCAGATCAGAGGCAGTCATTGGGGTACGCAAGATCGTTACTTCCATTTCCTTTGCCTTTTGAACTGCCGCTGGTTCAATGGGGAAATCTTCCACAACAATGACTGCAGCAACCTGGGTTAGACTGGCTACGGCCACAACATTTTGATGACCATGCACAGTGAGCCATACATCGTCTGCCTGGGCTCTAGCCATCACATTGCTAAGTAGGTCCCCAACATAAATTCCGGATATTTCTCTTTCAAACGGCCCTGCAACTACTTCTAGTTCAAGTTTATCTACGAGCTCTGTGACTTTCATTTGTTGTGCTCACCCAACCTTACCATCCGTTTTTTCTTTCTTCATCACTGGGGGTAGTTCATAAAGCAAAGCTGACAATGTTTCAGCTAAATCACCCATCTGCTTTCTTAAGAGGAAAATACAGTCGGTGCGACTGGCCACTCCAGTCACTATGTCTTCAGCTAGGGTCTTACAATCTGGCGCACCACAGGCGGCACAGTCTAATCCAGGCAGAACTGCGATTTCCTCTTCGAGCTGTGTCAGTTTCTCCATAGCCTTCTCTAGATCGCCATCCAAGCGACCAATTTGTAGTGGTTCGAACTTGCCAGGTAGGTCAAAGTCATAACCTTCATTTTGCTCAATCATTGTTTTTCCTTTAGCTCTTAAGCGGCGCAAATCAGAGCGGGCCTGAAAGGGGTTGACGACATTAAAAACTCCCCCAACGCATCCGAACTCACAAGCTGAAAGCTCGAAATACCGGACTCCTTTGATGTTATTGCGGGAAAGTTCGTTAAGCAGGGCCCTAACCCTGTGAATGCCAGAGACAGAAAGGCTATAGTCTTGAACCTGTTCGTGCAAGAGTTGTACTTCTCCACCGCTTTGTCCCCAGCCCAATCCTAGGTAAGGTACTGGCAGGTCCTCTTCAGCCACATCCTGCGTTTTTTCCAAAGCTGCTAGAACAGCTTGATAGGCCTGAGTTACCGCTATGGTCTTATCGATGGGACTATTTTCAATACCAACCGGATCAAAGATATTTGTATTCTTACCGGGGCAGGGGGTCAGCAAAAAGACTCCTATATCTTCTGGTGCAACACCCTTGGCGATCGCATCCTTTCTGGCCTTTTCGCCCATCGCATCGGTAGGAGCCTTGAAAGGAATCAAATGCCCAGTTAACTCAGGGTACAGGATCTTAATCAACCTGACCACTACAGGACAAGAAGATGAGATGTAAATGCCGGGATTGCTAGCTAGAAACTCAGATGTCTTTCTGCTTAAGGCTTCAGCCGCCAAGGAAACATCGATTACCTCCTTAAAGCCAAGCTCATACAAGGCGACCCTGACCCTAGCTGGGTTAAGCCCTTTGAATTGACCATAGAAACTGGGAGGAACTAATGCGATGGGGTACTTATAACTTGATACATCCGCTATTTCAGCTGTTTGAGAGTGCTTGGCATGGTAGGCACAAATACGAATGCACTCAGCGCAATCAATGCACAGTTCATCTCTGATCATTGCCTTGCCATTATGGACCCTAATTGCCTTGGTGGGACAGTTTTTGACACAATTGGTACACCCTTCGCATAGTTCTTCCTTTAGTAGCACTGAATGCTTTTTCACCTTCATCACTCCCAGCGGCTTAGCGGTTGTACAAAATCAAAAATAAACGCTAGCAATAAACTTACTTTTTTTCCCCTGACCCGTCTCTACTGTAAGTTGATCTGAATAATGTTTGACGTTATTAAGGCCCATACCGGCACCAAACCCCATACCGCGTACAAAGTCATCGGCAGTTGAATAGCCGGGCTGAAAGGCCTGTTCTACATCGGGAATGCCAGGTCCTTGGTCTTCGGCAATCACCTTGATTTGCTCAGAAGAAATGAGAACGGTGATTTCTCCCCCCAGAGAGTGGATAATAATGTTCATCTCCAGCTCATAGGTGACAATCGTCACACGGCGACTCGTGTCAGATGGAACTCCTAGCTTTCTGAGAATATCCTTCAGACTACTGGAGACCTCACCCCCCCGGGTGAAATCGCCTTTTTCAATCTTGCTTTGTATAAGAATCTGCTCTTGCATCGAACCCCTCCAGGTCTAATCGATACGCCGCATGATTTCTGAGCCAAGTCCTGCCTTGTATAAACGACCGCAGCATTCAAACATGGATAGTGGAGATAGATAGAGATTGATTCCCTTCTCTTTGGCCAAGTCCTTGGTTTCTTGGGGAGGTCTTTTGCCCCTCACAAAGATGATGAACTTGATATCAGTCATCTCACATGTCCGGATTACGTGGGGATTTGTCAATCCAGTTAAGAGCATGGTCTTTTCTTGAGAAAAAGCCAAGACATCGCTCATTAAGTCGCAGCCGCAGACGGTGTCAACTTGACAATCCGGATCATCTATTACTACCAACGGTTCTAGCTCTATAAGCGAAACGATATCAGCCAGTTTCAACTAGATTCTCCCTCCAAACATAACTTGCGTGGTCACAGCCCACTACAAATACTCATTTTCGATTATATCATATTTGTCAATTTGATCACAAAGATTTGGATCAGCAAGAGTTGGATGATCAGGAGTCTGCAACACGAACCGAAAGGCTATTTCTTCCAGAACAAGGCGGGAAATTCCAAATTCTCCTGCAAATACTACCTGAAGGTGGAAAGTATGATTTGCACTACCTAAGAGGGGGTGTATTGTAGTCTGGGTAGGGAGAAGAAGGTATAGTTTCTTGATATTTCGCGAAAAGAGGAGGAGAGCGATGCCAAGGATCAAGAGTGCTCTCAAAGTGTGTCTGTTGATTCTGGTCATTTCATTTGTTCTTAACGTAGACGCTTATGGTGTTGCGGTGGGAAAAGCCTCTACACTCACGATGTATCCTGCCGTTTTAGAGATTCCTGTAGGGGCTAGCCTACATCTGCAGGTTCATTCTACCTCGGGAGCTGCAAATACAGATTTGCAGTGGACAAGCTCGAACAAAGAGGTAGCCACGGTGTCACAAGAGGGCTATGTCACAGCACTCTCGGTGGGCGAGACGATGGTTGAGGCCGTCCAGAAGAGTTCCAACGACAGTGCTGTCTGCCGTGTAGTGGTTACGGAGTCTGATAAGATGCTACTTTATCAAGTAGAGGAATCGCCTGAACCCCCTGATGATCCTTCTTGGGATCGTCCTGGCGAGGGAAGCGATGCGGAGATTCCCGTGGAACAGGATCCCGAACTAGATATCCCTGTTGAACATGATCCAACCATCGATGAATATGCCTGGTGGATCCGGATTGATGATACCATCCGGCAGGAAGTCGAGGGCGAGGATGGCCCCATGGAAGTTGTCTACCATCTCTTCATGAACGCAGTAAAGGTTGAGGGACAGACTTCGAGGGGTACCTATGACGGAGGAGCTACTTTAGAGGTGAGAGTTGACACCGATGAGATGGTGAATGAAATCATGCAGAACGCTGCTGGAATCCTCTTAAGCCTCTTTGTGGATATTGGAGGGACCTATAAGGGGGAAGTCGTCATTGAGGTAGAGGATTATGATGTGAATCGATATACCGACTTTGATGCCAAGCCAGGTGAACTGGCTATTCCTCCTCTCGTTCGGTACAGGGGCATGGCCCTTGGAGAAATCGAGCTCTCGGGACAAACCAGGGCTGGAGGATCGTCCCTCGATATGAGTGGCCTGGGCATTAATCTCTACCAGCCACCCATTCCAACCGATGCTCCGGTCAAGTATAAACTGGTCCTTCTGGGGGCCGGTAAGGTGGAAATAGATTTAGGCCTAGGACTCCCCCGGAGTTTTAGGGGACAGATTAGTCGTCAACCTTTCCTTGCAGATTAGAAAGAGGGAGTGAACGTGAAAAGGAGACAGTATAGGACTTTAGATGTGATGTTCCTCGTGATGCTGTTTGTATGTCTAGTAGGAAGCAGTGCAGCCGTCTTAGCCGCTGATGAGGGTCTTCCCGAGGACGTATCGGCGATCCTTGGCAAGACGTTAGAGGGAGCTTTACAGGGTTATGGGCTTACCGTACCAGGTTGGCCCGAAGGGAAAATCCCTTCCGATATCCCGCCCTATACACAGGTACGCGTAGTCAATTCGGGAGGATCCGAAGATGAGTACATGATCCTCGTGGAGACAAATCGGGACGAACTTCAAGAGTATCTGAAGGAACTGGAAGACGTAGGATGGTACGTCGACTATGATCGGAGCTATCCTTCATCGCGACTGAGGAATATCACCCTGCAGTTTCAGTTCAACTCAAGCACAATGCTGCAAATGACTGTCTATGTGAGGAAACTTGGTCCGTGGCCCGCAGATCAGTGCCTTCCGACATCGTTCCGCCAGAGAAAGGTACTCTGATCGGAGAGGTCCAGATTTTCGGGCTTGATGATGACGGTATACAATATGTCATTAGATATGACTATGATGGTCTCACAGATGCTGACGTTTCGGACTATGTTGCCAAACTCATTGAGCGGGGCTGGAGCGGTGACGAATACCAGCTCTACAAGGATGTAGAATGGAACGGAGATCTGTACGAGGCCTGGATAGAACCTTGGTATGACGAAGGAGCATGGTCCTTTAACTGTAACCTTTTCAGGAAATAAATGGGGGGTCTGACCCCCCAAAAAAAGAAAATGAAGCGATCAGGGCGCGTGACCTTAGGGGCACAGACGCTGATCGCTTTGCTTTTTCTTTGAACTAGATCTCCAGACTCAAGTCTAGTGCGTATTCGTATGAAATAAGATCTCCCTTTTTGGTTTCGCGATATGCCTTCTCTAGATGGGTCAAATCAGATAACGCACTTGCGGATAGAGTACCTAGTGTCTTGATAACCGTACCCAGAGTTTCCACTTCACTGTCTTCCATCACGGCCTCAAGATCCCAAGACGATGTAATCAGATCCCAATCTTGTTCGGATGGGGAGATCTCGATGATTCCCTCTCGTTCGAGCCAGGCGAGCATAGTGTTCCACCCATGAACCGCGGGACCGTAGGGGAGATGAGCATAGCGCAGACCACTTATTGATACGCCATATCCTTTGAAATGGAGAAAATCACTGTAAAAGAGCATTTTCATCAACTTGGTCTTGGATAGCCCTTCTACATTATTACACACCAGTGCGACCATTTCTTTCACTTTATCAGGATTGAACTTGGCAAAACCAGAATAAATTGTGGGCGAGTAGTCACCCAGTAGCTTTTTCGCCGACTCCACAAAGAGTTTTTGTGTCTCCGTACGCAACAAAACGCCTAGGAGTGATCGCAAGTCGGCCTCTTCGCTAGGGGATAAGTCGCTTCCAACCTCATCCAGTAGCTTTTTGACGTTAAGAGGGTTTTCAATGAGGATTAGCAGTTCGTTGTGGGCATCGCTTGGCAGAGAACCGTTCTCGTAGCGATGTATGGTTATTTCACCTAGACGCAGCAACCTCCCTAGCGCACGCTGGCTCAAATTGTATTGCGATCGAATCGAGCGAATGCGTTCGGGGCTTACTATGCCCCTTCTCTTTCTGAACTCAGCATAGACTATATCCAGGTTTTTCCGATCAAGTTCTTCATGGAAGATCTGCTCTCCGCACTCTTGACAGTGATTCACCTGGGCAGAAATAGTTATATCTTCTCCTCTGACGGAATACGTCTCCTGTACGGTTCGTTGCTCAAACGGGACCAGGCGTTCACAACTATAGCAGAACAATCTTTCCATCCAAAGCACCTTCCTTTCCAAACCAGTCACCCTTTGAACGGATACGTCAGAGGCCATTGGGCCTCATGAAACGATATACAAATCACTTGATGGAACTCACCGGTGACCAACTTCATTTTAATATACAGTTCGAGTCCATCCACTAGACATCCAAAGATCCAGATGTCCCCAGGAAATTTGGAATCATGATCCGGTTGTGGCCCATCGCTGTAGTTCTTTGTACTCAAACTAAAGAGGATCATCCTTGCATCATCTATAGTGTGTCCCGATGCGGCCAAGAACTGAAGGTTCTTTCGGCGTTCGACCAATAGTAGCGAGTTCTCCCGAGAGAGTATGGTTTTCATATCAACGAGAAAGTGGACAACATCCTCTTTCTTAATACGTGCCGCCACTCAATCAACCCCTGTAACGAATTCCCCCTTGTTATCTTATAATAACACACTTAAGCACATACAACAAGCCTTTTGTTATCAAATGATAATAATGGCTTGAGTAGCATCGCTATGCGTCCTCGTGTTCAGGCGTGATCTGGGGTGAACTGTCCCGTAGCAAGTGGCCGAAGTTGACCTGCCTAAAGTGCGGACGCAACTTGGACAGTCTAGAGGTACACAGATGTCTTGTCGGCGGTGGAAATAAATGGGGGGTCTGACCCCCCTAGAGAAGGGAAACCTAACCCCAAAAGGGGTGATGGTATGGGCTGGCAAGGGTGGCCCTTGGCCCGAGCAGTGATCTTGTTTACGTCCTTTGGCTTTCTTCTAATCTTTGTGCAAGTAACACTCTTTCACTATCGGCAGAACTTCAGGCATTGGAGCCAGTGGGTACCCGTAATCACGTTACCCATCCTGGCCCTAAATGCGCTCATGCTCAGTTTCTGGAATCTAGCTTGGATTCGCAGCCTCTTTATCATCCTCTGCATCGCAGATTCCCTCGGTGGCCTCTCTGGCTTCTACTACCATCTCCGTGGAGTGGGGCAAAGGGTCGATGGCTACCGCCTGCAAAACTTCCTAGTAGGCCCTCCAGTCATCCTGCCCCTCCTGATCACAGCCCTCAGCTCCTTGG
>JAAZLY010000155.1 GCA_012799115.1 Bacillota bacterium | reverse complement strand
CAGGGTGTTATGTGGATATACCTCGTGTTGTGCGGGACGTCGTCCGAGATATTGGTTATGATCGTGCGAAGTATGGATTTGATGGTGATACATGCGCAGTATTGACCTCCATTGAAGAGCAGTCTCCTGATATTGCCTTAGGGGTGAACCAGGCGATAGAGAGACGTTCCGGCGATTCCGATGAGGACTCACTTATGGGTGCAGGTGATCAGGGAATCATGTTTGGTTACGCCACAGATGAGACCCCGGAGTATATGCCGATGCCCATCGCCTTGGCCCATAAACTGGCTAAACAGTTGGCAGAAGTGAGAAAGGGCGGCCTACTTCCTTACCTAAGACCAGATGGCAAAACGCAGGTATCTATTATCTATGATGAAGAGAATCGGCCGATTGCCCTTGACAACGTCGTCGTCTCTGCCCAACATCATCCTGATGTTGACCAAGCCACAATTCATGAGGATGTGAGAAAACACGTTATTGAGGCCATCGTTCCAAAAGAGCTTTGGACAGAGCAGACTAGGGTCCTCGTAAATCCCACAGGCCGCTTCGTGGTGGGTGGCCCTGCAGCAGATTCGGGACTGACTGGGCGTAAGATTATTGTGGACAGTTATGGTGGTCTTGGCCGTCATGGCGGTGGAGCCTTTTCGGGGAAGGATCCATCCAAGGTAGATCGCTCCGCGTCGTATGCCGCCCGTCACGTGGCCAAGAATGTGGTAGCAGCCGGATTGGCCAAGAGGGTAGAGGTACAAGTGGCGTATGCCATTGGGGTCGCTAGACCTTTATCGCTCTTTGTGGATACATTCGGAACTGGCGTGATTCCTGATCAGGAAATCGAAGCATTGATCGCCAAGCACTTTGATTTGCGTCCTCAAGCAATTATTCGCAATCTCAATCTACAAAGACCCATTTATCGGCAAGTAGCATCCTACGGTCATTTTGGCCGCCTTGATCTTGACTTGCCTTGGGAGCGCCTAGATAAAGTTGCAGAGCTCAAACGATAGGTATTAGGGAGCGGGTGGGGAAACCCACCTAGCTCTTTTTATGTATATGGTTCAGAAAACACGGAATTGACAGAAATGTGTGGGCGATATATAATTGGGACAGGGTCTATCCTCCAAAGGAGGAAAAAATGGCTAGACAGTACTTACTTGTAATGGCTCTTCTTGTTGCCGCGTTGTTCTCTTTGAACGTTGCAGTAGAGGCATCAGGTGTCGTCACATTTGAAGTTGAGATCGTTTCTGGCTATAGGCTTGATAGCCCCAACTTCTTAACCTTCGCCCCAGTGGGCCCAGGCCAAGTTGTTCAGCAGGACTTGGAGATCATTGTCTATTCCAATACTGAGTGGAATCTGGAGATGAGGGTTGAAAGTTATGGGGATAATCAGTTTCTTTCTGATGCCATTCAATTTCGGGATTCTGGTATGTGGAGAGCTCTACCACATGAAAAGAGCACAATCTGTGCGGAACAGCCAGCAACAGGTCAGGATGGTACGGTAGTGAACATCCCCTTCCGATTTCAAGGGGGCTATGAGCATGATCCGGGAACGTACTCGATTCTAGTCGAGTTTACGGTGGTGCCAACCCTATGAGATGGGTAAAGCTGTTTCTTGTATGGATTGCAGCGTGTCTTATGCTTGGCAGTACAGCCACTGCGAGTGTCTCTGTTTCGCCGGTCGTCATCGAAGGGGTAGAGGCTGAAGTCGGTCAAGTCTTTGAAGTTCTCTGCCAT
>JAAZLY010000154.1 GCA_012799115.1 Bacillota bacterium | reverse complement strand
CCTTCCTGTTTCTACTCAGTACTGGATCTTACCCCTGGACAGTGACGAGGTTCGAGTGCTCAGGGAGGAGGGCGGATACCTAGGAGTCTCCGCTAGTGAGTGGTTCCTCTTAAGTGAAGGAGATCGCGTTTTTTATGGAGCAAAGGAAATCCTAAAGAAAAGCGCCATGGTCGAGTCTGCTCAAGTACATGCACAAAAGACGCAAACAGACCTGTGGTGGGACAGTAATCCCCGCCGATTGGAACCGGGCGCTTGGGGGACTGTGCGACTCATCCTTTGCGGACCGAGCCCAGGGGGAGAATTAATCCTTGGTGCTAATTCCAACCTACATCTAGGTGATATCTGGGTTCTAGGAGGAAAATCCCTCGATACAGTACCTGTGGAGAATGGAGTAGTCCTATCGCTACCTGCCTTAGGTCCAGGCAAATACGAACTGAAAGGCTCAGTCCAGGCCCTGTTACCACTACCAGGGGGCGGGGGGGAGATCTGGGCTTGGTGGCAAGGTAGGAAGGCTTGGCGAATGTTGGAGATTGACCGAAGTTGGTTTGATCACGATGGGTTGCAGACAATTCCAGTTAACACTACATCGCCCCTTGTGTTACCGAATGGAGCCATCCGTCATCAACATGGCAAAGGCGAAGTGACTGTCCAGGACGGTGTTCTTGATGTCCTTATTCCCTTGGATCATCCGAAAGAACCAATTTGGACGGGCCTTCCCCTACTAGAAAGCACCACATGGTCCCCGAAGGGAAAGGAAGTTCGACCATCCGATGTTTTCCTACCCATTTTCCTTTGGGACGATGGGTTTTCCTGGCGTCTTCTTACAAAGTCTGGTCCATGGTTCTTGGATGCCACAGGGGAGCGACAAATCTTCTCTGTCCAAGGCAAATCGAGATCCGTCGAGGTAAGTCTAGATCGAGAAGGAAAGACACTTCGGGTTTCTAGTAACCCTCCTACCTCTTTGGCCAAGGGCAGTTGGCGATGGCAGGAGACCTCATTGTACCGGAAGGGAACGTATCATCAGGGACGTTGGCTCTGGTCCCTTGAAATACCAAGGGCGCAGGGAGAGTTACCCTCCTTGGCCGCCCGCTATAGCGGTGAGAGGTTCAGTCTAGAGACAGATTTCCAAGATTTCTCGCTGCGTTGTACCATGGAAACGTGGTCCTGGGGAGCGCGTCTAAAGTCTCGGATCCTCTGGCTGGATTTCCAAGAGCCTCCCTTGCGCCTAGTGGTAGGGCAGGGAAGAGTAAAGCTCGATTA
The DNA here is from genome assembly GCA_012799115.1 of Bacillota bacterium. GTDB lineage: Bacteria > Bacillota > Limnochordia > Darwinibacteriales > Darwinibacteriaceae > UBA5420. Next base: position 1,298 of record JAAZLY010000154.1, on the reverse strand, counting down.
CAGACCGCAGGAGCGGAGGCAATTGAAGCTGGAGTGGGATGCAGAAAGACTCCGTTTTGACCTTCTGGCGGAACCGTGGGAAGCCTACTTCGTAGCGCATCAAGAGGGCTCTACGTATGGTGTACGTTATCAGCGAGCCCGTGCCAAAGGCCCTTGGCTTGCAGCGACCAAAGCCGGGTTAGAACTAAAGAACCATACCTTGCTCGCGGAGACGCAGAACCAGCTTGGTTACGTTCTTGGATCTTCCTGTACACTGTATGTGGAAGGAATAGCAAACGCAAGCTTCAACTCGCAAGAAGGGCGTGGGCAGACGAACTTCCGCTATGGCGCAGGTTTGATCGCGCATCCTTTGCCCCAAGTTGTGGCTCTTGTGGGTTGGGACAACGAACAGCAGTGGCATCTAAAGTTCGGTGTTGCCCTGCCCTTTGTTGGCAGGAAATCGTTCATCCATTTCGAATAGGAAAAGTGTGCTAACGTTTGCAATAGACAAGGAGTGGAAGAAATGCTGAGGGAAGCGGTTTACCATATAGCCCATGGAAACTATGCTTATCCGGTGTCAGAGGATACTCTGCGGATCACGCTGCGTACTGCCAAGGGTGATCTGAAAAGAGTGCAGGTACTCTACCAGGATCGTTACGGGGGTTCTGACCCCTTCTTGGCAACGATGGAAGTAGCTACGGAGGACGAACTCTTCTCGTACTACCAAACAGACATCATCTTGGACACCAAACGATTTGGTTATGTGTTTTTGTTGGATGACGGAAAGAACGTCGTTTTCTACACAGAAAAGGGCTTCTTTGACGAGGTTCCCCCTAACACACAGTTCCATTATCCCTATATTGCCCTCCGGGACCTGTGGGAGCCTCCTACTTGGGCCCAGGGTGCGGTAATCTATCAGATCTTCCCGGAACGATTTGCCAATGGTGACCCAACCAATGATCCGCCTAATGTGGAGCCTTGGGATGTGCCTCCAACAGTGACAAGCCAAAAGGGTGGCGACTTGCAGGGTGTCATCGACAAGTTTGAGTATCTAGTAGATCTGGGCGTTGAGATCATCTATTTCACCCCGATCTTCCAAGCTCCTAGTAATCACAAGTACGACACGGTAGACTATTACACCATTGATCCCCACTTTGGCCAAGAAGAGACAGTGCGGGAACTTATCAAACTGGCCCATGATCACGATATCAAGGTAGTCTTTGATGCAGTCTTCAACCATAGCGGCTACGGCTTCTTTGCTTTCCAAGACGTGCTCGAGCATGGCGAAGAATCAGCCTATGCCCATTGGTTCAACATTG
>JAAZLY010000015.1 GCA_012799115.1 Bacillota bacterium | reverse complement strand
CGGGTGGCTACTGTGGAGCGGATGCGCTGGGCTGGCCTTGACCCCAAGGATTTTGACTTGGTTACGACCTATGAGAACTCCCGCTTTGCCAAGCCGCATTTGGATTATTACAGGGAGATCCTGACCACGATAGATGCTAGGCCGGAAGAGTGTCTCATGGTTGGCAATGACATTCAAGAGGATGCGGTTGCAGCTCAGATTGGTATGAACGTCTTTTTGGTAACGGATGACTTGATCAACTTGACGGGCGAGGACTATTCCCGCTGGCCCCAGGGAGATCGGCAAGCCATGCTACGCTTCTTTGAGGAACTACCCACACGGAGGTGATGCTTTTGACCAAATTGATTGACCTCAGTCATGAACTTCATGATGGAATCCCTGTTTATCCTGGGGACGAGGAATTTCGTCTAGTTCAGACAAAGTCTGCAAAAAGGGATGGATACACCTCATTTGTGCTCAATACAGCCCTCCATGCAGGTACCCATCTTGATGCTCCCCTACACTTTCTCACAGAGGGTTCCATGATCTGTGATCTTCCGCTAGAAACCTTCTTTGGTAGAGGATGCCTCGTTGATGCGAGAGGTGAGATGATCGTCCGCCTAAGATCCGAACACAAATCCATGATCAGACAAGGCGACATCGTCTTACTGTGGACGGAGCACAGTGCAAAGTATGGTACAGATGCGTATTATCAGGAGCACCCTGTGTTGCATGGGGAATGGGCAGATTTCTTGATTTCCATGGGCATCAAGCTTGTGGGCGTGGATCTTCCTGCACCTGACAATCCACCTTTCCCCATCCATAAGAAACTATTGGGAGCAGGCATACCGATTATCGAGAACCTCACCAAGTTAGGAGACCTTGCGGGACTAAGGGGCTTTGAGGTGATGGCCTTCCCCTTAAGAATACGTGCAGAGGGCTCACCGGTAAGGGTTGTGGCTAGGGCGACTTAAGTCATTAGGGGTGATACCATGATGGATGAAAAACATGGACTGATCGAGTTTTTGCTACGGGCCAAAAGAGCTACGTACGCGGGACGGGGACCGGAGTCTGCCTCTTCTCGCCCATGTTCCCATGACCTGCAGTATGAAGAGGGCAATTTCCTGTACATTGATAGCTACTTGGGCGGTCTGCAATTTGCGGGAGAAGAAGCCGTATGGGTAGATGGACAGCCCGTTTGGGCTATGAACTATCTTGGCAGGGTTTTGGCGGAAGGGTTTTCAGGGGATTTTCTCAAGGAAGCGCTGTCCAAGGTGACACCAGATCGGCCCTACAGGGGCCCTGAGGAGTTTGTGAATGGTCCGCACCGCTATACATGTCAGGTACAAGGAGAGTTTGAGTGGTTTAGTGGGTACGAAGCGATTTTCTCTCATGACAAGAAGGTCTATGAATGTCTTTTCCACGGTGGAAAAATAGTTTAGGGGGAGTACGATGAATAGGGCTAAGGCTTGGCTCAAAAGATACGGACGTCCATTGGAGCTTGCGAGATGGGAATTCTTTTTTGAAAATGGTTCTAAGGATGCAGTACTTACCTGTTTGCAGGCCTTCCAAAACGATGATGGGGGGTTTGGGCATGGCTTAGAGCCCGATTATTGGCTTCCCACTTCGTCGCCTATCGCGACCTGGATGGCAGGTCAGATCCTAATCGAAGTGGGAGCCTCCCTGGAGGATACAATCGTCGAGAAGTTGGTGTCGTATTTGATGAAAACTCCTCAGATGGCGCCGGGCATGTGGCAGACCGTGCTACCGGAGAACAATGAGTATCCCCATGCCTCGTGGTGGCACTGGCGGGAGGATTGCCAGGCAGATTGGATGTTTAATCCCAGTGTGGAGCTTGCAGCCTTTCTGATCCATTGGTCACCAGGGGGAAGCAAGGGGGCCACGCTTGGGTGGGAGTCTCTGGTACACGCGATGCGACGCGTGATGGGCGTAACCGAAATGGAGAGGCATGAACTGAGCAACTTCAGAAAGTCTCTGGCTCTCCTCAAAGCTCACCAGGAACACTTTGATGCCGTGATGGAATACCCATTCGCTGAAGTCGAGAAACAGATACAAAGGCTAACGAAGGATGTTATAGACAAGGATATCCCTAATTGGGCCACTGGATATAAGCCGTTACCTTTAGACTTCATTCAAAGTCCAAGGGATCCTCTGTTTACTGAGCTTGAGGAGCTTGTGAAGGAGAATCTAAGGTTCTATCTCGATCAAAGAACGGAGGAGGGCATATGGCCTGTAACCTGGGGCTGGGGTCAATATCCCGCGGAGTTTGCGGTGGCCAGCCGTTATTGGCAAGGTATCTTGGCGGTAGACCGCTATAAGATTCTGCAGGCCTTTGGGGAGGAACTAGCATGATCAAACAGTGCCAAGTCTGTGGTCATAGCAATCTGCTAGAAGCCCAGACCTCATCGAGTGGAGGATATGGTCCGAATTTACTGCCTGGAACAGGGAGTTTTCGTCCCGCGAAGTTCCGGGTAGTGGTTTGCGCCATGTGCGGCTTTGTGCACTGGTTTGTCAGTGAAGAAGACCTGGATAAGGTTCGGAACTCCAAACACTTTCGTCCCTTAAGGAATCGATGATGAGCATTCAAGTATATCGAGCGAAGGCGGAAGATGCAGAGGCCTTGTTTGAGCTAAACGAACGGTTCAATGGTGCTGGTTCTAATACTCTTGAACGGATCAGAGCGTCTCTTGAGACAAATAACCAGGAGGCTGTCTTTCTAGTCAAGACCGGTTATACGGTAGCCGGCTTTTGTTGCGTACAGGTATTTCACTCCATGTGTTATAGCCGTCATTATGCTGAGATTACCGAGCTGTTCATTGATGAAGGATTTCGAAGACAAGGTGTGGGAACGAAGCTCCTAAGGAAGGTGGAAGAGCATTTCTGCCAAGAGAATATTGCTGGGTTTCAGCTCTTTACCGGTGCTAAAAACCTGTCTGCCCAGATGTTCTATGAACACTTGGGTTACCAACGAACGGGCGAAGTGATGTATCGAAAGAGGATAGAATCGTAGAAGGCGAGGTGGTTATATGCGCTGGATAATCATCAGTCTGCTTCTTGGCGTTTACATATTTGAGACGGTCGTCAGCATATTAAACCAAAAGCATAGCCTCAAACCCATTCCGATGAATGTACGGGATGTGTATGACAGCGAGGGCTACAAGAAGTGGTTAGCCTATTCATTGGAAGGACATAGGTATAGTCTAGTGCAACGGGGTTTCAGTCTCATTGTCTTACTTGTCTTACTTCAAGGACCCTTTGCTAGCCTGGATAGGTGGGTTTCGCTCCAGATCGCAGACCCCATCTTGCAGTCTCTCGCTTTTTTGGGCGTTTATCAAACTCTCATGGTGTTCTTAGGCCTTCCCTTCGGGTTGTATCGGACATTTTCTATTGAAGAACGTCATGGGTTTAACCGGACAACGAAAGGAACCTTCATCCGCGATACAATCGTCAGCTATGTTGTAACACTTGCGGTTGGGGGATTGCTACTCGGTAGCATTCATGCCCTGTTCCTTCGTTACACGAACAACGTCTGGCAATTTGTTGTCATCACGTGGGCCTCCTTAGCAATCTTCATGGTTCTTGTCGTTGCTTTCTTGGGCAAATGGTTTATGCGATTGTTCAATCGATTTACTCCCCTGCCAGAGGGAGACTTGCGGGCGCGTATCGAGAATCTAGGCGCATCCGTTGGCTTCAACGTCAAAGCCATCCTCGTTATGGATGCATCCAAACGTTCTACAAAGTCGAACGCGGCCTTTACAGGGATAGGCAAGACGCGGGAAGTGATCTTGTTTGACACCTTACTTGAGAGAATGTCAGATGATGAGATCGTAGCTGTACTTGCCCACGAGCTTGGCCATGCCGTGCACAAGGATACTTGGCGTCTCTTGGCCAGGCAAGTGGTTGTGATGGGACTCTTTGCTGTGGGAATAGGCGTAGTTCTGCAGGTGCCAGCCTTCTATACAGCGTTTGGATTCTCTGATGTTCATTTTGGCTTCGCAACCATTCTCTTTTCCATCTTACTCGAGCCGGTTGTGCTGCTCTTGGGCATTCCCCTCAATCTATTGTCACGTCAGGCTGAATACAAGGCAGATGCCTTTGCTTCGGGGCAAACGGATCCGAGATGGCTTATATCAGCCTTGAAAACATTATCTAGAGAGAATTTGGCCAACTTAAACCCCCATCCCCTCTCGGTGCGTCTATACTACTCACATCCACCTATGAGTGAGCGGATTGGAGCACTGCAAGGGTAGGCCAAGTGTTGAATTGGACGGATTACAGACTATACGTAATGGAGGCAGGAACATGGCTTTTGACTACAAGAAGGAATACAAAGAGCTTTATCAGCCCAGCACTAAGCCGATGATCGTGGAGGTTCCGCCCATGAATTACGCGGCGGTCCGGGGAAAAGGAGATCCTAACGAGGCCGGTGGTGCCTACCAGGCCTCCATTGAACTTCTCTATGCCGTCTCCTACACCCTAAAGATGAGTTACAAAGGAGAGCGCCAGATCGAGGGGTTTTTCCAATATGTTGTACCTCCCTTGGAGGGATTTTGGTGGCAAGAAGGCGTGCATGGAGTCGACTATTCGAATAAAGCCTCGTTTAACTGGATTTCGGTCATTCGTCTGCCTGATTTTGTGACTGAAGAAGACTTCTTGTGGGCCAAAGAAGAAGCCACCCGTAAGAAGAAGAAGTTAGACGTTTCTTCGGTGGAGTTCCTCGCTATCGACGAAGGCCTCTGCGTGCAAATGATGCATCTAGGTCCCTATGATGACGAACCTAGGACTGTGGCTGAAATGGATCGATACATCGCAGAGCAGGGCTATGAGCAGGATTTTTCTGACACAAGAATGCATCACGAGATCTATTTATCTGATCCCCGCAAGGTTCAGCCCGAAAAGTACCGCACAGTAATTAGGCATCCCATTCGGAAGAAATAGGTGATGGATGTGAGAGATGAGGCCGCCGTGCTTGGGACTCTCCAAACTTGGGCGGAGAGCAACGAGAACATTCGTGGTATGGTCTTGACAAGCTCCAGGGTGATTCCCGGTTCAACAATCGACTTCCTTTCCGATTACGACATCGAACTTTATGTCTCTGACCTAACCCCCTTCGCCGACAATGACGATTGGTTAGCGTTTCTAGGCACGATCATGGTTCGCTGGCCTTACCTACCGCGTTCGACGATGAACCCAGATTGGATTACTCGCCTCGTCCTCTTTCAAGACGGAGTGCGAGTGGACTTCCAGATTACAGATAACAGGGCGGTTCCTTCTCATGCGTATTCCAATGGGCGCAAGATTCTCATTGATAAGGATCAACTCTTCACGTCTCTGGAGGAGCCAACCTACACAGACTATTTGGTGAAAAGGCCCATGCCCCAACAGTACGAAGAGCTCGTACATGAGTTCTGGTGGGATGCCATTTATGTTCCAAAGTATCTCTACCGTGGTGAACTGCCTTTCGCCAAATATATGTTGGATCACACGTTAAGGCATCTCTTCCTACATCCCATGATCGAATGGTATATTGGCACCATCACCGATTGGAATGCTAACCCGGGTGTTTGGGGACGGAGATTCAAGTATTACCTAGAGAAAGAACGTTGGTGGCAGCTGGAGTCTACCTACGCAGGAGCAGGGTTGGAGGAGAACTGGGCTGCCTTTTTTGCTATGCTCGACCTCTTCTCCAGTCTAGCGAAGGAAGTAGGACGGTATCTGGGTGTAGAGTATCCTAGTACGCTAGAAGAAGACGTTACACAGTACTGCCTCTGGATTCGCGGGCAATAAGGAGTGGGCGAGATGGATATACAGTTTTATTGTGTAGGAGAGATCGACGAAAACGAGATGGCCTATGCTGTGATTGCCGCACAATATGGTGGTAAGTGGGTCTTTGTTAGACAGAAGACCAGGACTACTTGGGAGATCCCTGGCGGGCGAAAAGAGAGGGGCGAATCCATCCTACAGACTGCCAGGCGTGAACTCTATGAAGAGACAGGCGCCATAGACTTTGAGCTGAGAGAAATCTGCGACTACTCAGTAACACGTGATGAAACGCGTTTTGGAAGACTGTTCTACGCAGATATTACCGCCTTAGAAAGGCTGCCCGAATCGGAGATCGCAGAAGTCATTTGGCAAGAAGAGTTTCCCCAAGAGCTCACCTATCCTGAGATCCAACCCGTTCTTCTTAAGCATGTGCAGGAAATAATCTTGGAAGTTACCCAGGTCACCGAGGCAGACCTGGAACCCTGGACGCGCCTAGGGATACTGCTTTGGCCCGATAACTCCTTCCATGATCTATTCGAAGAGTTCTCAGAAATACTAGAGGGAGAGCGAGAAACGGCCTTTGTTTGCAGGG
>JAAZLY010000153.1 GCA_012799115.1 Bacillota bacterium | reverse complement strand
GAGATGTATCTGCTGCTGCAATACCTACTACAGATAACATCATCAAAACAGCTAGAAACAAGCTAATGCGTTTTTTCATTGAGTATTACCTCCTACTATTTGTCTGTTGCATCACTTCAAGCCAATAGCCTATGCGTTTGCTCATACCAAACTACCGTCTGAGCCATCAACCACCTCCCTTGATAGCAAGAATCCGTTCTGGCTTTCTCGGCGGACCACAGGACTCCCGTAACACCAATTCCATGGGTAGGGCCCTCCCCACCACACCGTCGTTGGTGCCTGCTAACTCATTCAAGAGAATGGTCGCTGCGGCCTTGCCAATCTCATAGGTCGGACAGTTCACTGTCGTAATCGCGGGTTCAAGGTTGGCAGAAATTCCGATGTTATCAAACCCCATAATGGCTAGATCCTCGCCAACTGTGCGCCCCGCGACCCTCGCAGCCCGTGACAAGTCTGCAGCTGCCAAGTCATTCAGACAGATCACCGCGGTCATTTGCGGCGACCTCTCCAGAAACTCTACCAACGCAGTAATGACCTCATGCTCATGCTCCCTAGAACGGTCCTCCAAGTAAACGTAACGATGGTCCTCTAGGTCTGCCATGATCATGTCTCGGTTGACGGCCAGACCATAGTCGCTCATGGCATCGCGATACCCTTGTATCCGGTCGTGTAAAGATACCATAAAGCCAGGATGTTTGGTCACAAGCCCGATATTGCGGTGCCCGAGATTAATTAAGTGGGCAGTAGCATCATAACCACCCTGGTAGTTGTTGGCCTCCACATAATGGGACTCCATGTACTGATAATGTCTCGTCATGACCAGGGGAATGTTCTGCCTCTGCAGCTCGAAGATCCAGGGATTGTAGAAATCCGAGGCCGTGGCATGAATAATCACGCCCGGACACCCCTGTTCGATAATCTTCTGGATATATTCGCCCTCTTTTTTCTGGCTATTGTTCGTGGAGAGTACCGATACACTATGACCATGATGGAATAATACTTCCTGGGCGCCGGTGACAATCCTCCCTGTAAAGCTCGTGGTTAAATATGGAACTATAATTTGAATGTTACCACCCTGCGCCATACGGGCTTTCTTATCGGCAACAAAGGTTCCCCTTCCGTGGAAGCGATCAATTAGACCGGCGTTCTCCAACGCAACCAGGGCATGACGAATTGTTGCCCTACTCACACCATAGTGTGCAGCAAGCTCGAGTTCTGTACCAAGCTTGTCGCCAGAGGACAGGTTCGAACGAATAATGTCGGCTTGGATTCTCTGGGCCACTTCTTCGTACAGGTTGTTTGTACTCTTAGATGGTTGGTTTTTCTCCCTCATTGCACTAACACTACTCTCATAACTCACTTAGTAAGGTTTTCTTGAATTTAACAATACCATCTGTGACAAGGTCTGTCAATGTTAAAAGGACTGACCTTCGAGGCCTTGTCGTCCTACTTGGTTACCTGAACAGACCTTGAAAGACAAATGTGGAGCGAGTATCCGAGATCCGTCATGGCTCAAAATCAACTTTTGGCAACCCAAAAAAGCGGCAAGGTCTCTAGTGGACTTTGCCGCTTTCGGTTAGGCTCGCTTATTTATTGATGTTGTAAAAAGCTCTGCGCCCAGGATACTGAGCTGTGAAGTCGAGCTCCTCTTCAATTCGCAATAACTGGTTGTACTTGGCAACCCGGTCGGTTCTGCTTGGGGCACCGGTCTTGATTTGGCCAGCATTGGTAGCTACGGCCAGATCTGCAATGGTGGTGTCCTCGGTTTCGCCAGAACGGTGGGAAATGACCGCTGTATAACCAGCACGTTTGGCCATTTCAATGGCATTGAGTGTCTCGGTCAGTGTACCGATTTGGTTGACCTTGATTAGGATGGAGTTAGCGATATTACGCTCAATACCAGTCTCAAGGCGCTCGGTGTTGGTCACGAACAAGTCATCACCGACGAGTTGAACCTTGTCTCCAAGGGCTTCTGTAAGCTTCTTCCAGCCATCCCATTCGTCTTCGCTCAAAGCGTCTTCGATGGAGATGATTGGGTACTTATCTACAAGATCCTTGTAGTATGCTACCATTTCGTCGGTATCCAACACTTTACCTTCGCCTTCGAGGTGATACTTTCCATCTTTGAACAGCTCAGTTGCTGCCACGTCGAGGGCGATACATGCATCTACGCCAGGCTTGTAGCCAGCTTTTTCAATGGCTTCAATGATGACCTGAATGGCCTCTTCATTGGATTGGAGATTTGGTGCAAATCCACCCTCATCACCAACAGCTGTGTTCAGGCCTCTGCCTTTGAGAACGGCTTTGAGACTGTGGAAAACTTCTGCTCCCATCCGCAGGGCTTCTTTGAAGCTCTCGGCACCAACGGGCATCACCATAAACTCTTGGATATCAACGTTGTTGTCTGCATGGGCCCCACCATTGAGAATGTTCATCATGGGCACTGGCAGATTGGTAGCGGCAACCCCACCAACATAACGATAGAGGGGAAGTCCCAGGTAGTTTGCTGCTGCATGGGCACAAGCTAGCGACACGCCCAAAATGGCGTTGGCACCTAGTTTACCTTTGTTAGGTGTACCATCGAGTTCGATCATGATTTGGTCAATGGCGACTTGATCCATCACATTGAGACCGATGAGCTCTGGAGCAATAATCTCTTCCACGTTCTCAACAGCAGTCTGAACACCTTTACCCAAGTAACGACCCTTGTCACCATCACGCAATTCCACCGCCTCAAAGGCACCTGTGGAAGCACCTGAGGGAACCATAGCTCTTCCTGTTGTTCCATCGGCTAGAAAGACTTCAACTTCAATTGTGGGATTGCCTCGAGAATCGAGAACCTCCCGTGCTAGTATACCATCAATAATCATTTGCTTTCCTCCTTCACAATTAGGCTCGTTCCAGTCATTTCAACTGGCTTCGGTATTTGCATCAAATCCAAGAGAGATGGCGCTAAATCTGCCAGAATCCCGGACTTGAGTTTGTAGTTTGCTGGAGCATTAAACAGCCAAACTGGGACCAAGTTCGTGGTATGGGCTGTATGGGGTTCCTCCGAAGTGGGATCCACCATCTGTTCACAGTTGCCATGATCCGCAGTAACAATCGCCATTCCACCTTGTTCCTCAATGGCTTTCAGGACTTTGCCAAGGCCATCATCTACCGCTTCAACTGCCTTAACGGCTGCTTCGAAGACACCTGTATGACCTACCATATCGCAGTTAGCATAGTTTAGGACGACCAAGTCAAAGATACCCTTATTGATCTCCTGTACAGCATGTTCTGTGACTCCTGGGGCACTCATCTCGGGCTGGAGGTCATAGGTCGGCACATCTGGAGAAGGAATCAAGATGCGCTCTTCTCCCGGATTGGGCTTTTCTACACCGCCATTAAAGAAGAATGTCACGTGCGCATACTTCTCCGTTTCAGCAATGCGAAGTTGTGTCTTGCCTAGGCTGCCTAGGTACTCCCCTAAGGTATTGCGTAGATCCTGAGGGTCAAAGGCATAAGGCACGGTCAAATTCGCATCATACTGGGTCATCGTAGCATAGTGAATATCTAGTTTCTTGCCACGATCAAAGCCGTCAAATGAGTCATTCACTAACGCCCAGCTGATTTCGCGAGCTCGATCCGCCCGGAAGTTGAAGAAGAACACACTGTCTCCATCCATGATCGGACCTAGAGCCTTGCCGTCCTTAGCTAAAACTGTTGGAATTACAAACTCGTCGGTCTCCCCAAGGGAATAGGCCTCTTGAATGGCTGTGGCGCTGTCTGTGCTGGTGCGCCCCTGCCCGATTAGGGCTTGGTAGGCCTTCTGGACTCGCTCCCAACGCTTATCTCTATCCATGGCATAGTAGCGACCACTGATAGAGGCAATCTGACCCACACCGATCTTCTCAAGCTCCACTTCTAGCGCGGCCAGATACTCATGGGCACTACTCGGAGGTACATCCCGTCCATCCAGAAAAGCGTGGATAAAAACACGGCTTAATCCGTAATCCTTCGCCATCTGCACCAGGGCATACAAGTGGTCTGTATGACTATGGACACCGCCAGGTGAGACAAGACCCATTAAGTGGAGTGCCCCTCCGGTTTGCTTAGCATGTTCCATCGTTGCGGTCAACGTAGGGTTGGCAAAGAATTCGCCCTCTCGAATCGACTTAGAAATCCGTACTACGTCTTGATAGACGATCCGACCTGCTCCGATGTTCAAGTGACCTACGTTGGAATCACCCATTTGACCATCCATCAGACCAACGCTCTCGCCGGAGGCGGATAAATAGGACTGGGGACAATGTTCTCTCAACCAGTCTACAGTCGGTGTCTTTGCTGCTTTTGTAGCATTTCCCTCTACTGCATCGCTGAGTCCAAAGCCGTCTAGGACAATTAATGATGTTGGTTTTTTCATCGTTTCACACACCTTTTCGGTTCCCTAGTACTTGATAATACCAACAAAATCCTCGACCTTCAGACTTGCTCCACCTACGAGCGCTCCATCGATTTCTGGTTGTCCCATGAATTCGTTGATGTTGCTTGGCTTCACACTGCCACCGTACTGAATTCTGACCTTCTCGGCGAGCTCAGAACCAAAAAGTTTGCCGATTGTCTGACGAATCGACGCAATGACTTGGTTAGCATCGTCTCCGTTGGACGTCTCTCCTGTACCAATGGCCCAAATGGGCTCATAAGCAACGACAACCTTCTCAATTTGGTCAGCGCTTACACCCGCCAAACCTTGAGTGGTTTGGGCTACTACAACGGTCTCGGTTTCACCCGCTTTACGCTGGGCTAAAGTCTCGCCCACGCACAAAATAGGTTTCAAATTGGCCTCTAGAGCCTTGAGAACCTTTTTATTGATGAGCTCATCATCTTCCTTGAAGATTTCCCGCCGCTCTGAGTGGCCTAGGATTACGTATTCACAACCCACGTCCTCTAACATGGATGCGGAAATCTCTCCTGTATAAGCTCCTTGGTCAGCATAGAACATGTTCTGGGCACCTAGCTTGACCTTGCCAAGCCCGAGGGCACTCAGGGCTGACAGGCTCGTGAAAGGTGCACAAATTACAACCTCTACCGGGCTGTCGGCAACACGCTCATCGAGCATACGAACCATTTCTACCGCTTCACCCACATTTTTGTGCATCTTCCAGTTCCCTGCAATGATTGGGGTACGCATAATATCACCTCTACTTATCGTTTAGCGCGGCCACTCCTGGTAAAACCTGACCTTCTAAGAACTCTAGTGAAGCGCCGCCACCAGTTGAAACATGAGTCATCTTGTCAGCTAGACCCATTTGCTCGACAGCCGCTGCCGAGTCTCCACCACCGATAATGGAAATCGCTGGGGAATCAGCCAAGGCCTTGGCTAAGCCACGGGTGCCTGCTGCAAAAGCTTCCATCTCGAAAACGCCCATTGGTCCGTTCCAAACGACGGTTCCAGCCTTCTTGACAACCTCACTGAAAAGCTCCGTTGTCTTCGGGCCCGAATCCAAGCCTTCCCAGTCAGCTGGCATCTCGTTGAAAGCAACTACCTTATGTTCAGTATCTTCAGCACGCTCTCTGCCCACGACGATATCCACAGGGAGCAGGAGTTCAACACCCTTTTCCTTTGCTTTGGCTATAATATCGAGGCAAAAATCGAGGCGCTCGGGATCCAATAGGGAATTACCGATTTCATATCCTTGGGCCTTGAAGAAGGTGTAAGCCATGCCACCACCAATGATCAAGGTATCTGCCTTGTCAAGAAGCGATTCAATGACGCCAATCTTATCTTTAACCTTGGCTCCTCCTAAGATCGCCACAAAGGGACGTTTAGGGTTATCCAAGGCGCCACCCAAGAACTCGAGCTCTTTCTCCATGAGAAAACCGGAGACTGCTGGCAAGTAGTCTGCGACTCCCGTTGTGGAAGCATGGGCTCTGTGAGCCGTACCAAAGGCATCGTTCACATAGATGTCACCTAAAGAAGCAAGTGCTTTGGCAAATTCGGGATCGTTTGCCTCTTCTTCAGCGTAGAATCTAACGTTCTCAAGAACTAGAACGTCGCCATCTTGCAGGGCGTCTACAGCCTTTTTCACCTCAGGACCTATGCAATCATCAACCTTTTGCACAGGCTTACCCAAAAGCTCCCCGAGACGCTTGGCAATAGGATCCATGCGCATGGTCTCATTGACTTTACCCTTGGGGCGACCAAAGTGTGACATCAAGATCACTTTGCCACCCTGATTTACTAGGTGTTGGATACTAGGCAAAGCGGCTCGTATTCTCTTGTCATCGGTAATGATGCCATCTTGCATAGGCACATTAAAGTCAACGCGCATTAACACCCGTTGTCCTTGTACATTTACATCTGCAATCGTTTTCTTCGGCATAAAAATCCTCCTCGTCGTCGAGATGGGTGCAACCCAATGGTTGCAAACTGCAGACGATCCCCCCAAAGAGCGGGGGGATCTCAGTTTCAATCCTTACTTCTTGGAATCCATATAGCGAATGAGGTCAACAACACGCATCGAGTAGCCCCACTCGTTATCATACCACGCAACAACCTTAAGCATGTTCTCGCCCATGGCCTTGGTTAGAGCGGCATCCACGATGGAAGAATTGTTGTTACCTTTGAAGTCGCAAGATACAAGGGGTGCCTCTTCGTAGGCAAGAATTCCCTTGAGTTCGCCTTCAGCAGCCTTCTTGAACTCAGCGTTAGCCGCTTCAGCTGTTACTGGCTTTTCGGTTTCCACAACCAAGTCTACAACACTAACGGTGGAGGTAGGTACACGCATGGCAAAGCCATCAAGCTTGCCTTTCAATTCTGGGAGTACCAAACCAACGGCCGCTGCTGCACCAGTGGTGGTGGGAACGATATTCTCGGCAGCTGCACGTGCACGTCTGAGGTCGCTGTGTGGCAGATCGAGAATTCTTTGGTCTGTTGTATAGGCGTGTACAGTGGTCATGAGACCCTT
>JAAZLY010000152.1 GCA_012799115.1 Bacillota bacterium | reverse complement strand
GAGCCGTTGAAACCTCGGAATGATGATCTCGTAGACTGACCCGTTGTTCGACACAGTTCTTCTGATCCGATCATTAACCTCTTTACGACCATCAATGCTCAATACCACATTGTACATATGTTCATTGATAAACTCCTCAATAGCTGGAGTTAGGCCAAGTCCATTCGTGGTAATGGTAAAACGAAAGACCTTGCCGAGTTTAGCTGCTTCAGCCTTGGCGTATTCCACCGTCTGGCGAACAACGTCCCAGTTCATCAGGGGCTCTCCCCCGAAGAAGTCAATCTCCAGTTGCCTGCGATGCTTGGAGTTCTGGAGGAGAAAGTCCACTGCGGATTTCGCCACATCCAGTGGCATCAGCTCCCTGGCACCCTTAAAATCGCCAGTGGATGCAAAGCAATAGTCGCAACGCAGATTGCAGTCATGGGCAACATTTAGGCATAGAGCCTTCACAATTGTCTCCGGACGAGGCGGTACCTCGGTCAGATCGGGGCTAAAGAGCAGACCAGCTTCGACCAAGGACATGATCTCCTCGTTAATCTCAGATGAATACGCCTTTGTCCCGAGAAAAGTCTCCACGTCGCGAAGATTCTGAATCTCTTCATTGGCACACACCCGACGAATCAAGTCCATAGCCTGGTCATCTACAACATGTACTGCACCAGAATTGCCATCGACAACGAGATTTTGACCGCCTTGTGTAAAGGTGTGGACACATGTTTTGTCAAGCAACAAACTACCTCCTACGTCCCAAGTAGCCAATGACTACCGCTCGCAGGCTTGGTTGCCGACCGTGCAAGATGTCTTACACGCTGACTGACACGATGTTTGGCATTCTCCGCATCCACCGGTCTTCAGCGTGTCTCTTAAAGCCATACCACTCAAAGTACGAATATGTTTCTTTTTCATAATAACCATTCCCTCTTTCCCGCCTTATTTTACCACAAAACTCGGTACATGAAAACCTATTTTTTGGCATTCAAATTCATGTCTGGTTCATGTCTGGCGATTATCTTAAACAGAATTTCTACACTCCTATCAGGATTTCCTTCAGAACATGGCTAAAACGACTAAATTTCCCAGTATAGGCAGGAAATCCCTCTGCCGAGGACGTATGTAATAAGAACTAAAGACGGTCGAGGAGTGAGTTAATGTCCACTGCCAAAGAGAAGCAAAAAACGAAGAGAAAAAAGGACTCCACTCTTAGTAAGCTAAACCTTACTTTGCGAGGAAAACTGATTGCATCTTTCATGTTCCTGGCCCTTGTACCTTTGATTGTCCTTATCGGGGTCGTGATTCTGCAGACCCAAGGCGAACTCACTGCTTTGATTACCATCAATCTTGAGGATCAAACGAATCGCTTCTCCGAGAGCATCGCTAACTCTATCAACCAGCTTACAAAGGATCTTGGTGGGTTGGCAGTCAATCCTTCCATTGAACAGATGGTTGTTATCCGTCCCACCAACATCGTGCGGGAAAAGGGCCTCGAGGGCAAGACCACGGCCGAGATGGAAGCCATCATGGATGAAAGCCGTAATCTAGAGACCAATACTCGTACCCAAGAGTTCTTGCAGACCACTGTCGCGGATTTCCGATCCTTCTCCGAACTCATTGTAGTCAACCTTGATGGTATGGTTCTGGGAGCGACGTCGCGACCTGATCGCTTTGTTCATATTGATGAACCCTGGTTTCAATCGGTTCTGGAACATGGCATCTACATCAGTGATATCGGGCAACTTCCCGGTCAGGACGAGCCAGGTTTGGTGATTGCTAGCGTGATCAACCGTTCTTCAACAGGAAGGCCAGCAGGTGTGATTCGTGGTCTAGTACCCCTTGCCTACTTCACAGATGGTTTACTCCCCATTGTCGACCGCGTTGAACACGGAGAACTCCAGTTGATGATTGGTGGCCAGGTTGTCACCAGCATCAGCAATGAGAGTTCTGGGGCGATGCTCCAGGTCTTCGTAACAGAAGAAGGTCCTACACCCATCACCTTAGCACAAGAAGGTGCCTTTGGCAGAAACAGTCTAGGTCAAGAAGCGATTACCGCTTCCGCTGGTATCCAAGTTCGAGATGGTGCCGAGTTTGACTGGGAGTTTCGCATTGCGCAGCCCACAGCATCGGCTCTGGCACTCACCCAAAGACTTACAACCGTTGGCACGGTTGGGGCTATCGTAACCGCCGTAGCCGTTGCTATTGTAGCGCTACTTCTGGCTAATAATATCGCCGCTCCCATTAAGGGTCTGACAGAACATGCTAGAGCAGTCAGCCAAGGACACCTACGTCAATTCAGGACGAAACAAAGGCGAGATGAAACCGGAGCTCTAACCCAGGCCTTTAATGGAATGACAAGCCAGCTCGCTCGCCTGCTACACCAAATTCGAACAGCCAGTAGCGAACTGGCCATCTCTAGCCAGGAGATTAGTGCAGGTATGGAAGAAATGGCCGCTGGAACCCAAAACCAGCTACAAGACATTCAAAGTGGAACCGACCGAATCGAAGCGATGAACCAAGCCATGGTCGATATTGATCGCCGGGCTGGTGACGCACTGAAGTTATCTCGCAATGCCACTGGCGAGGCCGCAAAGGGTCAAGAACAGGCCCTAGCCGCGGTCAAAGGAATGGATCACATCAAGAATTCAGTGGATAGCCTAAGCTCCCTTACGGAGGAAATCGCCAAGATTCTAGGCTTCATTCGAGATATCGCTGAACAAACGAACCTTCTGGCCCTCAATGCCGCCATTGAAGCAGCCCGGGCCGGAGAACAAGGGCGTAGCTTTGCAGTTGTGGCCCAAGAGGTTGGAGATTTAGCTTCCCGTTCGCAGAGCGCAACAGAAGACATTGACCAAGTGCTGCGGCGCATCCGCGGTGAAACGGGCCGTTCGATTAGCAGTGTAGAAGACGGACAGAGGCAAGTGCATGACGTACAACAAGCCCTCGATGCCATTTTACAGGCAACCAAGGATACAGAAATCTTGATCCAAGAGATCGCGCAGGAATCGATCGACCAGACCCAGCGCACGAAAGAAGCTGTCGACCTCTTCCAGTCTATAGGACTCGTAACCGAGCAAACGGCAGCTGGAACTGAAGAGACGGCCGCCTCAGCGCAGAATCTGGCAGAACTCGCCCAACAGCTGCAAGGGATCATCAATAACTTCCAGCAGGCCCAAGAGAAAGCATAGACTAAGAAGCGAAACCCCCGGATGGGGGTTTTTCTGTGCAGAGAAAAAGGTCGCTCCAACGAGCAACCTTTTTTCGTCTATCTAGAGATCACGTGTGGCCACAAGGTCTACGCCGAGACCCAAAAAGTCTGCCACAATCACATCACCCATTTTGATCGGCGCCTGGGCCTCAACCTTCGATACGACCTGCATACCCTCTTTGAGCTTATCCTTCGGGATAGGCTTATTTGTCCTCACCGGTAGGACGGGATGCATACCACCCTTTGCCTTTACAATGCTCGTCAGTGTACGCTCAGGATGCAAGTGCTCGCTGGTGGCGTAGGCCTTACCACGGGCACATTTGTTTCCTGTAAGGGAGAGAATTTCATTATCTTCCCCTAAGGTCAGCTCAACATTACAACTCATAGGACAGACTGTACAAGTAATGTGTTTCAACATCTCTACCCCTCCTTATTGCTCCACAATTTGAATGACCAGGGTATCCCCTTCTAAACTCTGGAGTTGCTCTGGTGTGATCTTGACATCCAACATTTCACTCGGACGCACACTCGTTTTGCGAATGCGGCGCAAACCACCCACATCTAAAGCAACATCATCTTGGGGTCTTTGCACACGCATGAAGAACTCGACAGGTTCCTCGCTAGAAACTTCGTGGGGTACGACATAACGGATGTTTTCACCGGCCTGAACCTTGATTCTCCGTGCTTTTTCACTGCTCTTTCCGAGGGCATAACGTCCCGCATACATTCCAGCACGCTCCGATTCCTTGGAGACATTGTCTACCAGGTCGTGGACGTGAAGTACATTACCACAAGCGAAGATACCGGGCAGATTTGTCATCATGGCATCATCGACAAGGGGTCCATTGGTGATAGGATCAATAGCCACACCGGCCTGGCTGGATAGCTCGTTTTCGGGAACGAGGCCAACCGAGAGCAAGAGCGTATCGCATTCGATCTTCCGCTCGGTGCCCGGGATGGGGTTCCACTTTTCGTCCACTTGAGCAATGGTCACAGCCTCAATCCGCTTGTTACCATGAATTTCGATCACAGTAGACTGTAGGTAGAGGGGAATATCATAGTCCTCCAAGCATTGGACTACGTTTCTGGTAAGACCTGCAGCATAGGGCAGGACTTCAACAACGGCCTCCACCTTGGCGCCTTCAAGGGTGAAGCGGCGAGCCATAATCAGGCCAATATCACCCGAGCCCAAAATGACAGCCTTCTTCCCAGGCACATAGCCATCAATATTCACATAGCGCTGAGCGGTTCCGGCGGAGTAGACGCCTGCAGGGCGGCCACCTGGAATCCGGAGTGCTCCCCTCGTCCGCTCGCGGCAACCCATAGCCAAGACGATGGATTTGGCATGAATCTCCAGCATCCCGCTCTCACTATTCACCGCATAGATCTTCCGTTCTGGCGTGACCTCAAGGACCATCGTCTCTAGCATCACTTCGATATCTGTTTCCTTAATGAAATCGATGAAGCGCTGGGCATACTCAGGCCCAGTCAACTCTTCTTTAAAACGGTGGAGTCCAAAACCATGGTGGATACATTGCTGCAAAATTCCGCCAAGTTCGGTGTTCCGCTCGATAATTAGGACACGCTCGGCCCCTTCCTTGCGGGCAGCTAAGGATGCCGCCAATCCTGCAGGGCCTCCGCCAATTACGGCTACGTCAACATGTACTTGTTTCATACCTACAGCACCTCCTGCTCTGACAGCTCTTTAGCTTCATACTTAACCTGTTCACTGCCTGGACCCGCCTTGGTAACCTGGGTTACTGGAATGCCAAGCTCACGGCTGAGGATCTGTGTGATAAATGGTTGGCAGAATCCTCCCTGGCAGCGTCCTGCACCAGCTCTGACCCTGAACTTGATTCCATCAAGGGTACGTGCGCCTCTATGGATGGCATCCACGATTTCGCCTTCGGTAATACTCTCACAGCGGCAAATAATCCGGCCAAAACTGGGGTCTTCCTGAACGAGCTTGTCTTGCTCTTCCCTGGAAAGTGTGTGGAAGCGAATCACTCCAGAGCGGCGAGGATTGAAATCTTCCTTCTCCTCAAGTTCTAGTCCCGCTTCACGCAGGAGTCTCGGTACATCGGCCGCAATCGCTGGGGCTGCAGTGAGACCTGGCGACTCAATTCCGGCTAAATGAACAAGCCCTGGGACATTGGGTGACAGTTCCACAATAAAGTCTCCTCTATCACTAGCAGCCCGCACACCGGCAAACTGTGCAATAATCTTCCTTGGGTCAAGGCCGGGAACTAAGCTCTTGGCTCCGTCGAAGACACGGTTGAAACCGTCTTGGCTGGTTCCTAAGTCTTCCTTCTCATCTACATTGTCGCCGGTTGGACCCATCATCAGGTTTCCAGCTGCGGTCGGAATCACGAGAATTCCCTTACTGATCTTCCCGGGAACTGGGAAGATGGTAGATTTGACCATATCCTTGACACTGAGGTCAAAAATGTATTCTTCTCCCTTACGGGGGCGAATGGAGAAATAATCATCGCCAAACATCCGAGCTAGATCATCACTAAAGAGACCTGCGGCATTGATTACGTAATCTGCTTCAATCACTTTTTCTGCGGTTTCAAGGTACTTCTTGCCACCCTCGGCCCAAGCACCAATGACTTTCGCATTCACCTCGTAGCGAACGCCATTTTGCACTGCGTTCTCCATCAAGGCTGCTGCCAGTTCAAAGGGCATGACCGAGCCGCCTTCGGGTGCATAGAGTGCTCCGGCCAATTCAGGATCCAAGTTTGGTTCCTGTTCCAGAAGCTCCTCTTTGCTGAGAAGTTGCAGCTTCACACCGCGCTCTGTTCCACGCTTGTAGTACTCCTGGACCGTCTCCATCTCTTCTGGAGTACGTCCAACCATCAGGATACCGTTTTGCTTGAAGCAAACATCTAATTCCTCACAAAGCTGGGGATACATCTGGTTCCCCGGGAAGCAGTACTTAGCCTTCAGTGTACCTGGTTCTTCATGGAAACCACCATGTACGATTCCGCTATTGGCCTTTGTGGTACCCCAACCAACCTCGGCTTCTGCCTCCAGGAGTAAGACATCGACGTTGTAGCGGCTCAGTTCTCTGGCTGTCGCGGTGCCGATAATTCCACCACCAACGATGACCACCTGTGCTGTAAGGGTCTGTTTATCAGTTACTTTCATGGCCCATCCTCCTTGCAGTCGACAATAATATGAACTCACATGATTACAAACACAGACACAAAAAAGTCCGCCGAAGGGAATCACAAAGATACCCTCTCGGTCGGACTTCTCTTTTCTTTTGTCCTAAATGGGTTTGTTTATTTTGTTCTAGTTTGATCCTACCACAACTACAGTAGCAATGCAACTAGCTCTGACCAACTTAGGCCAAATTTTCCGCCTTATCTGCAGCGGGAACCAAGTGGCAAGCTACAAAATGACCGTCTCCGCTATCCACAAAGGCCGGTTCCTGTACCCTACAGATATCCATCACCTTCGGACATCTCGTATGGAAACGACAACCACTCGGTGGATTGATCGGGCTTGGTACATCGCCCTTGAGTAAGATGCGTTCCTTCTTGATTGTTGGATCAGCTTCAGGAATCGCCGAAAGTAGTGCCTGCGTATAAGGATGTTTAGGATTCTTATACAGCTCGGTCTTGCCTGTCAGCTCCACAATCTTGCCGAGGTACATCACGGCTACCCTGTCCGAAATGTGCTTTACAACACTCAGGTCATGGGCAATAAAGAGATAGGTGAGGCCGAACTCTGCCTGCAGGTCCTGCAGCAAATTGATGACCTGGGCCTGAATGGAAACGTCTAGAGCAGATACGGGTTCGTCGCAAATAATGAGGCGAGGACTTACCGCAAGGGCCCTGGCAATTCCAATTCTCTGCCGCTGTCCACCGGAGAACTCGTGGGGGAAGCGTCTAGCATGGAACGCGCTCAACCCTACTGTCTCTAGAATCTCCCGGACACGTTTTTCCTTGGCTGCACCCTTGGCAAGATTATGAATATGCAGGGGCTCGCCAATGATGTCGCCAACGGTCATGCGTGGGTTCAAGGAACCATAGGGATCTTGGAAAATGATCTGCATTTCTTTGCGTAGTTCACGCAACTCTTCCTTTTGCAGACTCGGTACATTCTTACCATCAAAGCGGACTTCTCCCGATGTGGGTTCAATCAAGCGCAAAATACAACGCCCGGCCGTGGTCTTACCGCAGCCGCTCTCACCGACTAGACCGAGGGTCTCGCCCTTCTCCACATTAAAGCTGATATCATCCACCGCTTGTACAGCGCCAATCTGCTTGGAGAAAATGATGCCTTGACGAATTGGAAAGTGCTTAACCAAATTCTTGACTTCCAGCAAGTTTTCATTCTTTACAGCTTTAGCCATCGTTTAGCCCACCTCCGTTTGGTCAAGACTGGCTGCCTCGTCGTAATCTACAACCTTCCAGCAGGCTACATGGTGATTCTCGCCCACCTCAAAGGCTGGAGGTGCCTTTTGTACACAGAGATCGGTAGCAAAGGCGCAACGAGGATGGAAACCGCAACCCTCTGGGAAACTACCAGGGATGGGTACCGAACCTGGAATCGCTTGAAGCCTCGACCCATCACCATCTAGGCGGGGAATCGAAGCGAGCAAACCGATCGTGTATGGATGCCTTGGGTTCTTAAAGATCGTGTGAGTGTCGGCAGATTCGACAATCTTACCGGTGTACATCACAACAACCTTCTCCACTACTTCAGCAATGACTCCAAGGTCATGGGTAATCATCATAATGGCGGTTCCGAGCTCTTCACGGAGCTGAGCCATGAGGTCTAGAATCTGCGCCTGAATTGTCACGTCAAGGGCCGTTGTAGGTTCGTCGGCAATTAGCAATCTAGGATTACAGGATAAGGCCATAGCGATCATGACACGTTGGCGCATACCACCACTCATCTGATGAGGATATTCATCGACACGTTGTTCTGGTGATGGAATCCCAACAAGACGTAACATTTCGATCGCTTTTTCCCGAGCGGTAGCCTTATCGAGCCCCTGATGGAGCATAATGGCTTCAGATATTTGGTTACCCACCGTAAAAACGGGATTAAGCGAAGTCATGGGTTCTTGGAAGATCATGGAGATCTCATTACCACGGATGTGGCGCATTTCTGCTTCGGAGAACTTCAGAAGGTCTTTGCCTTCAAATTCGATCACTCCGTCTATGATCTTTCCAGGCGGTTGGGGAATAAGTCCCATAATCGATAGGGAGGTAACGCTTTTTCCGCAGCCTGACTCACCAACAATTCCGATAGTGCCTCCCTTGTCCAGATCAAAGCTGATACCATCAACTGCTGGAATCACACCATCATCCGTAAAAAAGTGCGTTTTGAGGTTCTTCACTGACAACAACTTCTCTGTCATAACACCCTCCCTCTCTTGATGCTTATAATTCGAGTCATCTCTTAGTGGCTAAAAAGATGACCTTACCTTTCTATAGGTCACGGACGCACATGAAATACCCGTGATATCCTCCCATAGTTCGCCGAAATGCCCGGATCTCCTGCAAAAATTTGCTGGAAATATCCACGGATTTTACCTTAACTACCCAGCCCTACTTCTAGTTCGCCCTCCAGTTTCGACCACTTCAGCACCAAACCATGTAAGCCCAACCACCGAATCTCAAGGGCAATCGGCTCTTGCCTAACCTCGAGAACGGTTGTTAAGCGGAGGGCTTGTTCACCTTGGGCTAAGGCGAGGACTCTGCCTAGTTTTTCCGGTGCAGGAAGGACTTCCGCCTTGTGCCCCGTAACCTCCAGTTCCTTTTGGCAGCCTAGGGGTAGCAGTTGTCTCAGGGATTGGCTTTCACTTTCAACTCCTATGCGCAGCTCTTGGGTTGTCAGCAACTGATCGTAACCAAGTAGCGAACCATG
>JAAZLY010000151.1 GCA_012799115.1 Bacillota bacterium | reverse complement strand
GAACATGATGGCCGCTCCTACCAGGGCGGTAATTTGGTATGTTCAACCACCAATGGGACCAGGGCGATTCATGCTGCAAGGGGTGCCCAGGAGGTGGTTTTAGCTTCTATTCGTTCAGCCCAGGCTGTAGCAGAGTACGCTGCCAGGCAAGGGCGGGATCTCGTTTTCTTCCCTGCTGGCCTTGAGGGTAGGTTTTCCCTTGAGGACACATGGTGTGCGGGTTTGATTCTCAGTCACTGCAAGGGGATTGATTTCGGGGATGGAGCCAAGACCGCACTTGTGCTCTATGAAACGATGCGCCTGGAGGAGCTCAAAGATAGCAAACACGGTCAGCGTTTGCAGGCTCTAGGTCTCAACGATGATCTGGAGTTCTGCTTGAAACCGAAGACAAGTACCGGAGTTGTCATCTGGGATCAAGAGACGGGTTGGGGACATTTAGGGAGTTAACTGTAGCATTTGAGAGATAAAGTTATTTTTTGACCCAAATCAACCATTTGTGCCAGGTTTTGCGTAACGCAAAGACTTGCAAAATCTGGTCTGGTTGATTAATATATGGTATAGGTTTAGCACTCACTGTGAAGGAGTGCTAACAAGAGGATATTGAAGGGGGTACACGTAGTTGAACATTAAACCTTTAGGAGATCGCGTTGTCTTGAAAGTTTTGGAAGCTGAAGAGAAGACTGCAAGCGGTATCGTCTTACCCGACACCGCCAAAGAGAAACCCCAACAGGGTAAAGTGTTGGCAGTCGGACCAGGCCGCTATGGCGAAGACGGCAAATTGATGCCCATGAGCGTCAAAGAAGGAGACACCGTTTTATTCGCCAAGTATGCTGGAACCGAAGTGAAGTATGGCGGTGAAGAACTACTTATTCTCAAAGAATCTGACTTGCTGGCAATTGTAGGATAATCAAACGAGGAAGGTGACTGATATGGCCAAAGAGTTACTTTTTCGGGAAGATGCCCGGAAAAAGCTAGAAAAAGGGGTAAACACCCTTGCTGATGCTGTAAAGATTACCCTAGGACCTAAGGGACGCAATGTTGTAATCGAGAAATCCTATGGTTCTCCCACGATTACCAATGACGGCGTAACCATTGCCCGGGAGATCGAACTAGATGACCCATTTGAGAACCTCGGTGCCCAGCTTGTCAAAGAAGTTGCAACCAAGACCAATGATATCGCTGGTGATGGAACGACAACTGGTACCGTTTTAGCCCAGGCTATTGTCCGCGAGGGCTTAAAGAACGTAGCAGCTGGCGCAAACCCCATCTTTATTAAGAGAGGTATCGAGCAGGCAGTAGAGGCCGTCGTAGCAGAAATCAAAGCGACAGCTCGCCCTGTAGAAACCCGCGAAGCAATTTCTCAAGTAGCCTCTATCTCTGCTGGCGACACCAAGATTGGTGATCTGATTGCTGATGCTATGGAGAAAGTCGGCAAAGACGGCGTTATCACTGTAGAAGAATCCAATACCATTGGAACCACTCTTGATGTGGTAGAAGGTATGCAGTTTGATCGGGGTTATGTTTCTCACTACATGGTGACCGATACAGATCGTATGGAAGCCGTTTTAGAGGATCCCTATATCCTCATTACCGATCGCAAAATCAGTGCAATTGCTGACATTCTTCCTATCCTAGAGAAGACGATGCAAGTTAGCAAGCCACTTTTGATCATTGCTGAAGATGTTGAGGCAGAAGCCCTCGCCACTTTGGTACTCAATAAGCTCAGAGGAACCTTGAATGTTGTAGCTGTAAAGGCTCCTGGCTTTGGCGACAGACGCAAAGCAATGCTCGATGACATTGCTGTTGTGACCGGTGGCCAGCTTGTCAGCGAAGAGGTTGGTCTAAAACTCGAGAACACGACCATTGAAATGCTCGGTCAAGCCCGTCAAGTAATTGTTACCAAAGAAGACACCACTATCGTTGATGGCCGTGGTAAGTCTGAGGCAATTGCAGGACGTATCCAACAGATTCGCACAGAAATTGAAGATTCCACAAGCGATTATGACATCGAGAAGCTTCAAGAGCGCTTGGCAAAACTCTCTGGTGGCGTAGCTGTCATCCAAGTAGGTGCACCTACAGAAACCGAACTAAAAGAGAGAAAGCATCGCATTGAAGACGCCCTCTCCGCAACTCGCGCTGCTGTAGAGGAAGGAATCGTTGCTGGTGGCGGAACAATGCTAATTGATGCCCTAGGTGTACTCGATAACCTGAACTTGTCAGGCGATGAGGCTACAGGCGTTGCCATCATTCGTCGTGCACTTGAAGAACCTGTCAAGATGATTGCTAACAATGCCGGAGTGGAAGGCGCCATTGTAGCTGAAAAGGTTAAGAATCAGCCTAAGGGTGTAGGCTTTGATGTTCTTACAGAAGAGTACGTGAACATGGTTGAGAAAGGTATTATCGACCCAGCAATGGTCACAAGAAGTGCTCTGCAAAACGCAGCGTCCATCGGTGCTATGATTCTCACCACAGAGGTCTTGATTGTGGATGAGCCAGTGGACGAACCCGCAATGCCTGCAGGTGGAATGGGCGGCATGGGCGGAATGGGCGGTATGATGTAAGTAAGAGTTGAGTCAAGCCCCATGTGAAGCGTGGGGAGATAGGGACTGTTGTGAGATGGACGGATTTTCGTTCATTTTGCAGCAGTCCCATTTTAAGTTAACACCCCATTTACAAGGGGAATATGCAGGCTGTGGCGAAAAGAGTACTTGCGAATATCGGAGGTGGTCTTGGTTTGCAGATTGAAGTTATGCTGAGTGAAGACGACATAGCCAAGCGGGTTAGGGAGCTCGGTGAGGAGATCAGTCTCGATTATGCAGGTAAGGATCTTATCGTAGTGGGTATTCTAAAAGGGGCTGTGATCTTCATGAGTGACTTAGTCCGGGCGATCAACGTTCCCCTTGAAATTGACTTCATGGCTACATCAAGCTATGGTGCGTCAACGAAAAGTTCTGGTGTTGTACAGCTCCTAAAAGATCTAGATACGCCGATTGAGAATCGTGATGTGTTGATTGTGGAGGATATCATCGACTCGGGTCTGACTTTGTCATATTTATCACAATTACTTCGTTCTCGTAAACCAGCTAGTATTAAGACAGCTGTCTTGCTGGACAAACCTGACCGCAGACAGATCGATTTTGTCCCAGATTATGTGGGTTTTTCTATTCCTGATGAGTTCGTGATTGGCTATGATCTAGACTTTAATCATAAGTATAGAGAACTTCCGTATATTGGCAGGATTACTGACTAAGATGGGGGGCCAGAGTTTGAAGCGTATTTTGGTGGTGGATTACGGCTCTGATACGGCCCAGGATGTAGCACGATGTGTTCGTGAGCTAGGAGTCTATAGCGAGATCGTGCCGTCCTCTTCCCTTGACTCAGAGCTTGAAGCGGGCCAACTCTGGGGAATCATCCCAGTAGGCAATGTTCCTGACGATACCGTCAAGGAAC
Source organism: Bacillota bacterium (assembly GCA_012799115.1). Lineage (GTDB taxonomy): Bacteria > Bacillota > Limnochordia > Darwinibacteriales > Darwinibacteriaceae > UBA5420. Next base: position 10,195 of record JAAZLY010000151.1, on the reverse strand, counting down.
TTGAAAAAAGTGGCATTCCTGTTTCTCTAGCCCATGATCTACCTGCGTTTTTGCAGACAGTCTGTGGCGATAAGCGTGACTGGAACATGGAGACCTATCTTGAGCAGGCGATAGAACAGATCCGTGCCCAAGTTGGTTCTGGGAAGGTGATTTGCGGTCTCAGCGGTGGTGTCGATTCGTCTGTTGCAGCCGTTTTAGTCCATAAAGCCATCGGTGATCAGCTCACCTGCGTATATGTGGACCACGGATTTATGCGAGCGGGGGAGACAGAGCAGATCATCCAGACATTTCGCGATCAATTCGGGATTCCCCTCGTTCATGTTGATGCGCAAGATCGTTTTATTGATCAGCTGGAAGGAATAGAGGATCCAGAGCAAAAGAGGAAAATTATCGGAACAGAGTTCATCCGTGTTTTTGAAGAAGAAGCGCTGCGTATAGGTGATGCATCCTTCTTAGTTCAAGGAACAGTCTATTCAGATGTGATTGAGAGTGGAACGTCGGCCGGCAAGGTCGTCAAATCGCACCACAATGTGGGGGGACTACCTGATGATTTTGCTCTTGATCTCGTAGAACCCTTGGCTACCCTGTTTAAAGACGAAGTGCGGGCACTTGGGGCGCTCCTGGACATTCCACATGAGATTTTGTGGAGGCACCCCTTTCCAGGTCCCGGCTTGGCCATTCGGTTAGTTGGTGCCATTACCAGAGAAAAACTGCAGATCTTACGGAGCGCAGATGCCATTGCGATGGAAGAGATTCGCAAGTCCGGTTGGTATGATAAGATTTGGCAGGCCTTGGTGGTGTTGACCAACACTCGTACGGTGGGAGTATTTGAGGGTGAGCGGACTTACGACTATGTTGTGGCCTTACGCTTTGTGACAAGCACAGACGCCATGACCGCCAAGTGGGTAAGAGTTCCATATGAACTCTTGGAGACCATTAGCCAACGCTTGTTAACGGAGGTTAGGGGCATAAACCGCGTTGTTTATGATATAAGTTCCAAACCACCAGCTACGATTGAATGGGAATAATGTGGGGGGATGTTTGCCATGATCAGATATGACGAAAATGGTCTTGTGCCAGCGATAATTCAAGACACCCAGGGAACTGTGCTTATGATGGCCTATATGAATGAAGAGGCATTGAATAAGACATTACAAACGGGGGAAACTTGGTTTTATAGTCGCAAGCGGGGTGAAGTCTGGAAGAAGGGCGAGACCTCGGGTAATCTGCAGAAGGTACGGCGCATTACAACTGATTGTGATCGGGATACGCTCCTCATTACAGTAGACCAACACGGTCACGGTGCCTGTGACGATGATACAGACAATTTCAGTTGCTTCCACAACTTGATCATGTCTGATGGTCCAGACCAAAGGGATCTACAACCGCATCGTGAAGCTCTTTCGTGGTTGTATGCATCCATTGAAGACAGGAGACGCTCGCCAAAGGTGGGTTCGTATACCAACTATTTGATGGAAAATGGTTTGGATAAGATTCTCAAAGCTCTAGGCGAAGAGGCAACAGAGGTGTTGATTGCAGGAAAGAATGATGGGGATGACGAACTAGTGTACGAAGTAAGCGACTTGTTGTACCATCTCCTCGTTCTATTAGTCTATCGGAGGATTAGTCTTGCCACCGTCTGGGAAGAACTGCTAGGCCGATCGAGTCTATCGGGGAACTAGGGAATGAAAAGGACACCTTTCTGCTTATTGCTAGGCAGAAAGGTGTTTTCACGTAGAAGTAGTCTAACGGAAGAAGCGATGGTTCCCGATCGTTGTAGTGGGAGTGCGATTCCAGACCCATGATCTTGACCCAACTTTGGCTGGGGCAAAGAACCCAGTGGCATTGTAGGAGGGATCCCAGCCGGCTAAGGCGTCAGATACGGCGTCTTTTGCCATTTGACTGGCTGGGGCACGAATCGCTCCATTCAAGACTGGCTCATATTGGTAGTATCTGCGTCCATTGGCGATCACTACCTGATTGATGACACCACTTAAGGTGCTGGGATACTTGGGATGGAGAACGCGATTAAGGACGGTTGCTGCCACAGCCACTTGCCCTTGATAGGTCTCACCTTTAGCCTCTGCATGAACAAGTCGAGCGAATAGATCCAGTTCGCCACTGGAGAAAACGGGTGTCATTGTTTCCTCTATGCTAACATGGGAGCCTCTAATCTGGAGCTTTCTTTGCAGCGGCTGATAGAACTACTTCTCAATGGTCAAGGTGTAGGTGCCAGGAGTGACATCCTTCAATTCAAAGGCACCTTCCCGTATGGAAGCGGTGTACTGGCCCTGGGCATTGGATAGAGAAACCAGGCCATTCCAAAGTTCAAGACCTGAATAGGAATCGTGGATCAGTCCCGTGACTGTTGTTCCATTTTTTTGTTGGTTTTCAGAAGGCGTTAGGCTAGAATTTGAAGAAGGTGGTAAGCCATGAAGGCAACCGCTTATCAAAAGCGCCAAGACTAGGATAGTAGTTAATAATAAATACGTTCGCAACGAAAATCGCCCCTTCAGTGAGCTTCACGCAATTTTGCATATCCTATATTTCTTTCTAGGCTTGGACAAACCTTTAGGGAAAGGTTGGTAGCCTAGACGCAGGGGCTGGTTTTTTGCGTAAAGGAGACGGTTATGGATTATCTGCAAGGTTTGAATCCCAATCAGAAACTAGCGGTTGAGACCACCGAGGGACCCCTCTTGGTCATCGCCGGGGCAGGAAGCGGAAAGACCCGAGTCTTGACGATGCGAATTGCCCATCTTATTGATGGTCACAATGTTCCTCCCTATCGCATCTGTGCGGTGACATTTACCAACAAGGCTGCCCAAGAAATGCGTGAACGCCTTGAGGCTCTAGTAGGTGAACGGAGTTCAGAGATCTTTATGGGTACCTTCCATTCCCTCTGTGTCCGGATTCTCCGCATTGAAGTCAGCAAGAGTGGTTATCTACCGAACTTCCAAATTGTCGATCAAAGCGATCAGCTCGGGGTTATCAAGGACTGCCTCAAGGAGCTCAATTTAGATCCCAAGCAGTTTGCGCCCAAACAAATACTGGCGAGCATCAGCAAAGCCAAAGACGAACTGATTGCCCCTGAAGATATGCCATCAGGAGGAGATTTCTGGACCCAGACAGTCTCTAGGGTCTATAGCAAATACCAAGAGAAATTGGTTAAGAGCAACTCGCTGGATTTCGATGATCTGATTATGGCGACGGTGAAGATGTTCCAAAGACACCCCGAGGTACTCCACAAGTATCAAGAGCGCTTTCGTTACATTCTTGTGGACGAGTATCAAGACACAAATATGGCTCAGTATGTCCTTGTGCAGCTTCTAGCCCAGAAGACGGGCAATATCTGCGTTGTGGGCGATGAAGATCAAAGTATCTATGCCTTCCGCGGAGCAGACATACGGAACATCTTAGAGTTCGAGAAAGATTTTCCTGGGGCCAAAGTGGTCAAGCTAGAAGAAAACTATCGTTCCACCCAGACCATCCTAGGCGCTGCTAATTCAGTTATCCAGAACAACACCGAGCGCAAGGAGAAAAGGCTATGGACGAGCAGGGATAAGGGGGAACCAGTCGTTTTTCATCAGGGTGGTAATGAGCGGGATGAAGCACGCTTTATTGCCGAGACCATAATGCGTCTAAGGGATGAAGAAGGACGTTCCTTTAGGGATATGACGATACTGTACCGAACTCATGCCCTCTCTCGGGTCTTGGAGGAAGAGTTTATGCGTAAAGGCATACCCTATCGTATCGTGGCAGGGTTGCGATTCTACGAGCGTAAGGAAATTAAAGACCTCCTAGCTTATCTGCGTTTGATTCAAAATCCCGATAATGATCAGGCCTTTCTGCGGATCGTCAATGTACCGCGAAGGGGCCTTGGCGATGCGACCATCAGCAGACTGAGCGCTTATGCCGAGCAGTTTGATATCAGCCTCTATGGGACTCTTTCCTTTCTAGATGGTATTGATGGATTGACTCCCCGGTTTCGAAACGCTCTCCAGGCGTTTCGGGTACTGATTGACGGCCTCCGGATGCAACTTGGAAGTTATACCTTGACGGAACTGACAACATCCGTCTTGGAGCAGAGTGGCTACCTACGGGAGCTCGAGTCCGAAGGTGATGCGGAGGCTCTAGCACGCATTGAAAACCTACAGGAATTCTTGTCTGTAACCGGGCAGTTTGAGGTGGATGTATCTCCCACGGATCTAGGTGCTCTGCTCGAACATGTGGCACTCATTAATGAGGTTGATTCGTATGACGCCACGGCCGATGCAGTGAATATGATGACATTACATGGGTCCAAGGGGCTGGAGTTCCCAGTGGTCTTTATCGTCGGTCTCGAAGAGGGGATCTTCCCTCATGCCCGCTCAGCCTTTGAACCAGAGCAACTTGAGGAGGAAAGGCGCCTGGCCTACGTGGGTATGACAAGGGCCGAGGAAAGGCTGTTTTTAACCTGTAGCCGGCAACGCACCCTCTTTGGTGCAACCAAGATGAACCCAATCTCTACATTTGTGGACGAGATTGATCAAGAATTCTTGGCACATCAAGGATCTCTAGGTTCTCCGAGGCTGAAGGGGATTCTACCCACCAAACCCAAGGCTGCGCCTTCCAAGGCGGAGTATGGGGTTGGGGACAAAGTTCGGCACAAGACCTGGGGCGATGGCATGGTGGTTTCCGTCAGCAACTCAGGGGGCGATTTGCAGCTGAGTATCGCTTTTCCGGATCAAGGCATTAAGACAGTAATCGCCCACTTAGCTCCAATCACTAAGATTTAACGGGGAGGGCAACGACAATGGAACAGATTCGTCAGAGAATCGAGGATCTGCGCAGAGAACTTGAGAAGCATAATTACCGATATTATGTACTTGATGATCCTACCATCTCGGACCAAGAGTACGATCGCCTCATGCGTGAGCTCGAGGAGCTAGAGGCAGAGCACCCCGCCCTGATTACCCCAGACTCACCGACCCAGCGGGTAGGACACACACCAAGTACGAAGTTTTCTGAAGTAACCCACAGCCAGCCTTTGATGGGGCTTAGCAATGCCTTTTCTGAAGAGGAATTGATTGCTTTTCAGGATCGGGTTCAAAAACACAATGGTGATGCAGTCAGTTACATTTGCGAGCTGAAGATTGATGGTCTCTCCGTCTCCCTTGACTACGAAGAAGGGGTTTTCGTGCGGGGGGCAACCCGGGGTGATGGTTACGTGGGCGAGGATATCACGCTTAACTTGCGTACGATCCGTTCCCTCCCTTTGCGTTTAAACGAACCAGTCTCCATCAACGTGCGAGGAGAAGTCTTTATCAATCGGCACGATTTTGAGCTCTTTAACGAGGAACGACAGCGTTCGGGAGAGGCGCTCTTTGCTAATCCGCGTAATGCGGCAGCAGGGTCATTGAGGCAGCTAGATCCCCGGACCACGGCCCAAAGACCATTAGACATTTTTCTGTTCAGTCTCGGAGTTGGCGGAGACCCGGCGATTCGGACCCAGGGCGAGGCTCTAGAATATATGCGGAGTTTGGGTTTGCGGACGAATCCTCACTCTCAAGTCTGCCAGGATTTCTCGGAGGTTCTAGAATTCATCCGCAACTGGCAAGGGAAACGAAGTACTCTGCCCTACGACATCGATGGAGTCGTGGTCAAGGTCAATGAACTAGGATTACAAAGAACCTTAGGAAATACAGCAAGAAGCCCCAGGTGGGCGATTGCCTACAAATTCCCAGCAGAACAGGTCATAACTAGGGTGCTTAACATTGGAGTGCAGGTTGGTCGCACAGGGGCCCTAACTCCCCTTGCTGAATTGGAACCCGTCTTGGTGGCAGGTTCAACTGTGAGTCGCGCTACCTTGCATAACGAGGACATTGTTAGAGAACGGGATATTCGGATCGGTGATTATGTTGTCCTCCAGAAGGCGGGAGATGTAATCCCTGAAATAGTCCGCTCTTTGCCGGAGAGGCGCGATGGTAGCGAGCGTCCCTACTCGATGCCTACTTCCTGCCCTGCTTGTGGGAGTGAAGTGGTAAGGATTCCTGGGGAAGCGGTAACACGTTGTGTGAACGGACGTTGTCCAGCCCAACGGGTGGAGAAGCTCATTCACTTTGCTTCCAAGGGAGCCTTGGACATCGAAGGTTTGGGACCCGCTAGTGTGATGCAGTTAGTGGAGGCGAATTTGGTTCAGAGCCCGGTGGATTTTTACAGGCTACAAAAGGACGATCTTCTGCAGCTGGATCGTTTCGGAGAAAAGTCAGCTGATAATCTTCTAACCGCGATTGAGGCCAGTAAACAGCAACCTTTCGCCCGTGTCCTTTTCGGTTTAGGGATCCGGTTAGTCGGAGCGGAGGTGGCCAGAGAGGTCGCTAACTGGACAGGCGATTTTGACACTTTGCTCAAACTCACCAAGGAGGAACTCCTAGAAATCCCTGCTGTAGGGGAAAAGATTGCCCAGTCCATTCTCGACTATTTTGCCGATCCAGAGAATCGGGAGTTGGTGGAAGGGCTGCTCGCCCATGGTCTAGCCCCTGCCTCTTCAGAATCAGAAAATGCAGAAGACACTGCTCTTCTCCAAGGATACACCTTTGTGGTCACGGGTCGTCTAGAAGGGTTTACGCGCTCTGCTATCGAAGATTTGTTACGAGAATGGGGTGCTAGTGTTACCTCGAGTGTGAGCAAGCAGACGAGTTTCCTCGTTGCCGGTCCTGGTGGTGGATCGAAGCTCACCAAAGCTGAAAGTCTTGGGATTCCAGTCCTTTCAGAGGCGGAGTTGTTAGAGTTCTTGGGAAAAAGAGGTGTTCGACTTGATTGATCGTCAAGATGTAATTCGGATGGCAAGACTTGCTCGTCTGGAGTTGAGCGAGGCTGAGATTGATCAGTATCAACAGGACCTAGCGGGTTTCGTGTCCTCTGGTCGGAAACTGCAACAGGTGGATGTCTCGGCGGTGGAAGGGACGAGTCACGCGGTTGTGGTTACACACGAGTTGCGGAAGGATGAAGTGGCGGAGAGCTTGCCGCAGGACTTGGTACTCTCTACAGGTCCCGACGTATCAGATGGGTTCTTTCGAGTCCCACGCATTGTGGAGGAGCAGGAATGAGACAATTAGCCCATATGCTAGATACAAGACAAGCAACTAGTCGGGAGATTGTAACACGTTACTTAGAACAGATCGCGCAACAAGAACCACAGCTAAATGCATTTATCACAGTCGATGAAGAAGGGGCACTTCTGCAAGCGGAGGAGGCGGATCGGCGTCGGGCCGAAGGACGTGCTTTATCTCCGTGGGATGGAATACCTATTGCCGTTAAGGATAATATTTCTACTGCCGGACTCAAAACGACATGTGCCTCGCGGTTCTTAGAAAACTACCGGCCGCTCTTTGATGCAACGGTCGTGGACAATTTGAGACAGGCTGGACTACCCATCATCGGCAAGACGAACCTCGATGAGTTTGCTATGGGATCCTCAACGGAGTACTCAGCCTATGGTGTGACCCGTAATCCCCATGATCTATCACGGGTTTCGGGGGGATCGAGTGGGGGATCGGCCGCAGCGGTAGCAGCGGGCGAAGCTCCCTGGGCACTGGGGACCGATACAGGTGGATCGATTCGTCAACCAGCGTCCTTTTGCGGGGTAGTGGGTTTGAAACCAACCTACGGAGCTGTCTCCCGCTATGGTGTAGTTGCCTTGGCTCCGTCTCTCGATCAGGTAGGGCCGGTGGCAACGACTGTCGAAGACACCGCTATATTGTTTTCACTTATTGCTGGCCCAGATCGGAGGGATGCTTCTTCCTCCGAGGCACGTCCCTTTCAGGTACCGAGATGGGATGAACAGTTTGTCACCGGTTTGAAGATTGGTGTTCCTGAAGAGTTTTTTGGTGAGGGCCTTGATCAAGAGGTGGAGCAGGCCGTCAGGAAGTGTTTGGCAGAGCTGGAGAGCCGAGGCGCAGTCTTAGTACCGATTTCCCTGGCGACGAATGAATACGCCATCGACACATATCTGACCCTTGTGACCGCTGAAGCGAGCTCCTGTCTTGCCCGTTATGACGGTGTCCGCTATGGTACGCGGGTTGCTGCGGCAGACTCCAACACGATGTTTTCCAAAAGTCGGGCAGCCGGTTTTGGATCAGAAGTAAAGCGCCGCATCATGCTAGGGACCTATGTGCTCAGTGCCAGTCACTACGAAGCCTATTACGAACAGGCCCAGAAGGTGCGGACATTAATCAAGCGGGATGTTCTAGCCTCCTTTGAAGAGGTGGATGTGGTGATCACTCCCACAACACCAACTCCCGCATTTCGTATAGGGGCCAAGCGTAACCCCCTGGAGATGTATTTATCGGATCTTTTTACTGCCATGGCGAACCTCAGTGGCATTCCGGCTATAAGTGTTCCCTGCGGCAAGGATTCGAAGGGACTTCCCCTTGGAATTCAGATTATGGCCAGTCATTTTCAGGAAGAGCTGCTCTTCAAAGTGGCTTATATGGTGGAGAGGGGGTGCCTTTAGTGACCAACTTTGATACAGTAATTGGTCTTGAGATTCATGTAGCTCTATTGACAGAAAGTAAGTTCTTGTGTAGCTGTAAGACGTCCTTTGGGGCACCTCCTAATAGTCAATGCTGCCCCGTTTGCTTAGGGCTACCAGGCACACTACCGCTCATAAACGAAAAGGCTGTCGAGTATGGGGCGAAGGCAGGTCTAGCTTTAGGTTGTGAGATTCACTACTTCAGCAGATTTGATCGCAAGAACTACTTCTACCCAGATTTGCCCAAGGCCTATCAGATCACTCAAGACGCTTTTCCTTTGTGTACAAATGGTTTTCTCGAATACTACGTTGATGATCAACTGTTTCGCACCGAGATCACCCGTATCCATTTAGAAGAAGAGGCAGGAAAACTCATCCACAGTGGTCAGAGCATTGTTGACTCCGAATACTCCCTTGTGGACTATAATCGGGCAGGTATTCCCCTCATTGAGATTGTGACCGCACCGGATATCCATCATCCAAAGCAGGCTCGTTTGTTTCTAGAGCAACTGCGCCTCCTGATGCGCTATATTGGAGTATCGGACACGAAAATGGAAGAAGGCTCCCTGAGGTGTGATGCCAACATTTCCTTGAAACCTAAGGGTAGTAGTGTCCTGGGCACCAAGGTGGAGATTAAGAATCTGAACTCCTTCCGTGCTCTAGAGCGGGCACTTGAGTATGAGGAACTCAGACAGAGTCAGGTCTTAAGTGGAGGCGGGGTTGTTAGACAAGAGAGTCGGACCTGGGACGAAAGGGCTGGCAAGACGATGTCGATGCGCTCAAAGGGTGACGCACCCGATTATCGCATTTTCCCAGAACCTGATTTGCCGCCATTAAACCTTGATCCAGTGTGGGTTGAGTTGATTGCAGCTAATGTTCCGGAGCTTCCCCTGGCACGGCTCCGACGTCTAGAACGTGATTATGGTTTGTCACGCTATGACGCCACATTTCTCGTTAACTATCCCGAGTTCTGCGAGCTTTTTTTCCAAGTAGCGGAACGCGGCCTAGGCTACGAAGACGTCGTCAACTTCCTGATGGGTGACTATGCCCGTTTAGCGAGGGAGAAGGGTCATTTGAGTGCTGAACGCATTTCTGAATTACTGACCCTCGTGGATGAGGGGACGATCAGTCAAGGCCAGGCGAAGGAGGTCTTAAGCAGCTTGTTTTCATCCGGGCTTTCCCCACGGGAGATCGTGCAGGAAAGAGGTCTCGAAGTCGTTGACGATCCTGGGCGTCTGGAACCGGTGATCAGAGAGGTCTTGGCTGCGAATCCCGACTTGGTTCGTCGTCTCCAAGATGGAGAAACGAAGCTGTATAGTTTCTTCGTTGGGCAAGTGATGCGTGCTACCCAAGGGAAGGCGGATCCAGAGGTTGTGCATAAATTACTCCGAGGGGAGCTGGGGAAATAATCTTGCTTAGCAGGATTTTCCTATGGGTTTAGGGAATTATGGCCTAGAAGGGCAGGAGTATCGAAATGGAAAATGTCGTCTTCTTCTTTGCCAACCTTCCCGTCTATTCCTACGGTTTCATGTTAGGTATGGGGCTACTCATTGGTTCTGCACTCGCACAGAGGGAAGGGAAACGCAAGGGCATCGGATCTGATTTTGTCTTTCACTTTATCGTTAGGACAGTCTTGGTCTTTGTCGTGATAGGTCGTATTTCCCATGTCTACACGCTCTATGG
>JAAZLY010000014.1 GCA_012799115.1 Bacillota bacterium | reverse complement strand
GCCAAAGGCTTGAATCGCAGTCGAAGCTAACATTTGGGGTCCTAGCACCAAGAAGGACCATTTATAGATGCCAAGAACAATCGTCCCCTGGAGTAAGACGTCTGGCAGAGGAGTAAAGATGCCGACAAGACCTGAGGCAAAGGCTCCAGAGAGAATGGTCAACGCGAGTCCGATGCTTGCTGTGATCAACATACCAGCTCTGATAACTTCCTTTACCCGGGAGAAGTTCCGCGCACCGTAGTTATACCCTACAAGAGGTTGACAGCCGGCGGCAAAGCCCATGAAAATGAATGTTCCAAAATACATCAGTTTAGCGGCCACACCCATTCCTGCAATCGCGTTCTCGCCGTAGGCCTTGGCCAAGTTATTACAGATAATCAGAGCACCGCTCATGAGAAACTGGCTCAGGGCAGCGGGAATACCGATGGCAAAGGTTTGCCCCCAGATGGTTCTATCGGTGGAGACGTCTCTGGGGCGGAACTTCACGAGGGACTTACCTGAATGGTAGTACCACATGTAATAGCCGAGTGCTCCCATGTTTCCAAGAACGGAGGCGATGGCAGCCCCTTGGATCCCCAAATCAAAGACGAAGATGAAGATGGGATCGAGAATTACATTGAGAATGGTTCCGATGAACATTCCAATGATAGAAGGCATAATAGCACCCTCGCTACGCAAGAGCTGGCCTCCTGCATAGTTGAGCATGACTGGTATTGTTCCAATGAACATGATGGATGCATATCCTGCTGCATAGGGATACATCGCTTCCGTCGCGCCAAGCAACATCACAAATGGCTTCAGAAAGGCTAGTCCTACAGCCATGACGAGTACAGCGAGGCCCGAGCAGATGGCAATTCCCGTTGAGAGCGTTCGATTTGCCGAGACATGATCTTTCTTGCCCAGACAACGGGATATATACGAGGCGGCACCTGTACTGACGATGGTGGCCACCGCCATCATCAACATGAAAATCGGAGTGGTCACGTTGATCGCTGCTAGTTGGTTTGGATCCCCTAACATGCCGATAAAGAAGGTATCCACCAGATTATAAAGTACTTGGACCATCATGCCCATTACAACAGGTAGTGACATCTTCAGTATGGCTTTTGTGACGGGTGCATTGCTCATTAGTTCCGTTTGTTTGTTTGAGTGCATTGTATACTCCTGCCTTTTCCATTACTCTTGTCTGGGCTGATGAGGCCCCTTTTTAACTGCCCTGTTCGTTGATCTCCTTTGCCTTATCCAGTAATCTCCGGCAATAGCTGTGGAACTGTTCCCTTTCTTGGTCAGACAAACAGGATTCAACCTTTTCCAGCCATTCATCGTAGATACCGATCACGTCACCGATTGCTTCCTTCCCTAATTCGGTGATCGTTAATATGTTCTTCCTGCGGTTTTCTGGATTCCTAAAACGCTCGATCAGACCTCGCTCCTCCAGGGATACAAGGGCTTTAGCAACGGTCGTTTTGTCCAGCATCAGTGCATTGGCCACCAAATCCTGATAAACATTACTGTGAAAATGGATGAAGGTGCAGATTCGATGCTCGGTCTCAGTTATGCCAGCTTCACGAATGGCTATATGCCCATATTCCTTTGCGTATCGAGACAGCAAGTGAATTTCGCTAAAGTCCATTGAAAACTCCTTTCAGTAGAATATACCAACAGTTGAATCTTCAACAATTAGATTGTAAACGATGCCTCTGCATTTGTCAAAGCATGAAAAAAGACCTCCTTCGCGCTGAAAGGAGGCCTTATGCATGGTGTTTTCTATCACTTTAGGTAAGATCAGAGACTTCTGCGGGCTTGTTATTCCAATATCCCCACAAGGGTTGGAGATTCCCTTGGTCCAAAGCTACAATTTACGCTCCCTGTGACTTCAACTTGGCCGGGCGTAAACGTACAGACAAATGTATAGGTAAAGGGTGTTTCTACCAAACGACTCATGAGCTCTAGTGTAGTATCATTTCTCCAGGAAGCACAAGAGTAGGCCAGCACAGTCTCCCCGCGGCGGCGAAACTCGCTCTGCTCATAGTAGCCATAGCCAAAGGTCATCATCGATTGACCACAAGGCATGTCCACGCTCACTTGGCAAACACTCCCGTCAAACATCAAGGTAGCAGCCTTAATGCCTAGATCATTGGCTGGAAAGACATAGTGACCATCAAACTTGTGAGCACTATCAAGCTTATGGCCAGGAAGGATCGGTAGGGTCAGTTCCTCTAGCCTTCTCTGCAAGCGATCGTGTTCTGCTGGGTTTTCTGGCAGCGGCTCTGGGGAGAGGGAAGGGAGTAGAACGTCCCAAATCCCATCTAGTACACCTGGCATGTCGTTTACTCCAGAAGTGATGGCTACAACCAGTTCGTGCTGGGGAACAACAATGCAAAACTGTCCAAAAGCACCATCACCGCGGTAACAGTTGTGTCGGCATCGCCAGAACTGGTAGCCATAGCCTTGGTTCCAATCGCTTGAAGGATCATCTCCATTATTGATTTGCTTCTGGGTCGCGGCACGAACCCACTCTTGGCTGAGTAATTGCTTACCATCCCAGACTCCTCTTTGCAGGTAGAACTGTCCGAACTTGGCGATATCCTCTGTCTTGATGTTCAGACCAAACCCACCAGTGTTAATTCCCTTCGGGCAGGTTTCCCAGGTTGCTCCAACAATCCCTAGGGGTTCAAATAAGCGGGGAGTCAGAAACTCAACCAGGGTTTGACCCGTCACCTTGTCCAAAATGGCCGCTAGCATATAGGTGGCGATCGTGTTATAGACAAAGTGGGTACCCGGGACCCGTTCTACATCGAGGGACAAGAATGTCTTTACCCAATCGCCACCCCCATCGGATATGACGCGTTCCGTCGGGTCGTCCTCATGACCCGTTGCCATACTAAGGAGATGGTGGATTTGCATGCCTGCTAGATTCGGGCTGACCTCGTCCGGCAATTGGTCTGGGAAGAAGTCACAAACCCTATCATCGAGATGTAACAGTCCCTCATCAACAGCAAAGCCGATGGCGGTTGAAGTGAAGCTCTTACTTAGGGAAAAGAGCATATGGGGGCGTTCGGCGCCATATGGTTCCCACCAGCCTTCTGCAATGACATGACCATGGCGGAGGAGCATGATACTGTGTAACTCAAGTTCTTTCTGGGCGAAGTAGTCGAGCAATTTCGAGATCGTCTCTGAATGTACTCCTTGGCTCTCAGGTACACTACGTCGTAATCTTGTCTCGGTTGACATGGAACCATCCCTTTCTAAATCACTCTACGGGGCATTATTCTCCCTTATCCATGTTTTTCCTCTAGCCTAGGGCTAGGGAATACTCCGTTGATCACCGGGGATGGCAGGCCTCCTTGCGTTCCATCTCACTATATCCTTACTATAGATATTATTTTAGCGACACAGCAAGGACTTGGGAACTCTAGGAAGAATGCGTAACCAAAACAGATAGCCCATTTTGATCAAGCTTTCGGCTAGAAATGAGGAGCGTTATGAAAAAACGCCTTGAAACCGTATCTACGAAGTCTAGTTCCCTATCTAGGGTACCTTTTGTTGCACTAATGCTACTTATAACAATACTCCTCTCCTCCTGCTTCGGAGGTGGAGGCGTAGAGAAGGAGTACTCTGTTTCTGGTTATGTCGTTGATTCCAGTGGCGATCCCCTTTCGGGAGTCAACATACGGGCCCAGCGAAGCGGAGTTAACGCGACAACGAAGGAGAGCGGACTCTGGCGTCTTGACCATCTCAAAGGAGACGAACGAGTGAGTGCATCGAAGGATGGTTGGACCTTTAACCCTCCGGCGTACGGTGTAAACGGAGAACGCTTAAACTTGGATTTTACAGCTACCAAAATGAGATTCTCCCTCGCTGTTACAAAGATTGGAGAAGGAACGGTCACCCAAGAAGTATTGAGCACCGCGCAAGACTATGAGCTTGGCACCAAGGTACAGATCACGGCCATTCCCTCCGAGAACTGGGTCTTTGACCGCTGGGAAGGCGACTTGGATACGACTGAGAACCCTACAACTGTTGTTGTAGACAAGGATATGGAAATCACAGCGGTATTTTGGAAGCTAAGTACAGTGAGTGGCACGATCGGGGTTCAACACCGTTTTCCAACCTCCGTGCTGGAGAGCCGGGGAGGTGCCTCTTCCACGTCTTCACCTCTGGCAGTGCATCCAGATCTGGGTGACGAACTAGGTGAGCTTTCCATTATGTTTGACGGAACTCTTACAGAGGAGGACGAACGTAAGCAACTAGAGAGTGCAGGGTTAACGATCATCGATCACATTGCTATTCTCAATGCCTATCTCGTTCAGGAACCAGCAACCGATCGCGGTCTGGTACAGGCACTTAGCCTACCAGGCGCTATGTATGTTGGTTCGAACCAAAAGGTTTACGGTTCGGATCTGAGGCATCCTAATGATCCCGGCTACCGCTATCAGTGGCACTACAATCAAATTCGCCTTCCCCAAGCCTGGAATGTGACGACGGGGGAACGCGGGATTCGGATCTCCATCATTGACTCGGGGGTTGATGCAGACCACCCTGACTTGCGGGGACAACTTGATATGGAAAATGCCTTCAACTTTATTGATAACAATCAAAACGTTCAAGACCATAGTGGACATGGCACTCATGTTGCGGGAACAGTCGGCGCCTTAACAAACAACTCCCTGGGTGTAGCGGGAGTACTCTGGGATGTCCAGGTTCAGCTTCTTCCCCTCAAAGTCCTAGGAGATGATAAAGCGGGTACCACCTGGGATGTGGCTAAGGCCCTGCTCTATTCTGCAGGCTTACCCCATGGAGGGATTATTCCCCATTATTCCGATCTGCCTTTGAACCCTGAACCGGTCGATGTGGCTAACTTGTCCCTTGGTAGTTCGTACTGCGAAGTGCAATATGCTGCAGTTCGGAAAGCGGTGGATGCGGGTGTGATTGTCGTAGCTTCCGCTGGTAACAACGGAGGAGACCTAATGTATCCGGCGCGCCACTTGGAGGTCATTGCAGTGGGAGCCGTAGATTATGGTGGTGGAGGAGTCCCGCGGAGGGCAAGCTACTCGAGCTTTGGCCACGAACTCGATGTGGTTGCGCCTGGAGGCGACCATTTTAGTCCGACAGTCTACAGTACATCCCCTGGGTCCTCTTACTCATATATGATGGGAACGTCCATGGCTGCGCCCCATGTAACAGGCGTCATTGGATTGATGCTAGCTGCTGGCATCTCCGAAACCGAAGTTCCAGATGTCTTAACCAGAACCGCCATGGAAATCGGCGGAACAGGCTACAACTCGGAGTATGGGTACGGCCTAATCAATGCATATTGGGCGGTCAACGCGGTCTCGGAAATGAGAGTTATCTTGGGAGAGCGGCAAGGCAATAAAGTGGTTGTAGCCTCTGAAAGCACGATTGCACCAAAGGGCGGCTTCTATACTTTGCCCTTAATGCGAAGTGGACGCTATCAACTGATCGCTTGGGTGGATGTTAACAGAAACAACTTGGTTGATGCAGGAGACTACTACCATGAAACGGAAGCCTATGATTTTGAGCCAGGTCAGGACTATACAGACTGGAATGGGACCGTTGTGGAGGTAGGTTATGGACTGTGAGACTGACCTCTAGTATTGAAAACCCCCTTGAAGTCGGGTAGAATAACCCTTGGGGGAGGGGATGGCCATGGTCGTGAGCAGACATGAGAAGTATGCTGTAGCAGTCTATCTCTTTGTGACAGTGCTCTTTTTCTCCCTAGCCTTGCCGTACGCTAACGGACAGGAGCTAAAACCCCTCCTGTTTCTCGTAAATGGGGAGCTCGTACCCATCGCTTATGAAGAAAACGGGATCGTTAAGGGTGTCGTGATCGATATTGCAGAAGCCCTGGGAAAGAAGATCGATCGAGCCATTGAGATCAGAGCGATGGATTGGCCTACAGCTCAAGCTCAAGTCATATCCGGAGAAGCTGATGCCTTGCTGCAGATCAACTGTACTCCGAGTCGAGAGGAAATCTTTTCCTTCTCTGGTCCCCTTCTCCCATCGGAATTTGTCATTGTAATGCGGCACGATCAGCCAGAGATCAAGAGACTAGCCGATCTTGAAGATAAGCGAGTGGCTGTGGAGGCGGGAGGCTTTGCCTATGACCTGCTCCGGGGTCACGAGCGCATCGAGACAGTCCTCGTACTTAGTGTTTTACAGGGATTAGAGTTCTTACAAATGGGAGACATAGATGCCCTAGTCGCAGACCGTTGGATAGCCGAGTATGCATTGGCCCAGAGTGGGATCTCTGGTATCCAGATTGCCCGGGAACCCCTGGAGGTCAGTTACTCACAAATTGCCGTTAAAAAGGGGAATGCAGAGCTTTTAGAACTCATTAATGATGGCTTGCAGGAGATCGAGGGCGATGGCACCTTGGACAAAATCCTGGCCGATTGGCGCGGCAAGAATGTCGTTTATCTGACAGAAGAGCAGATTATGCGAACTGTTGTAGGTACAGTGATTACCATCCTTTTTGCGATTTCATTCATATCTATATTCTTTGTGGTCAAGCTGAAGAGGTTGAACCATGAGCTTGAAGCAAAAGTTGCCTTTAGGACCCAAGAATTAGCCGCGGCCAATGAACATTTGCAGCTCGCCAATGCAGAGTTGGAAAGACAGTCAACACTGGATCAGTTGACCCAAATCCCTAATAGAAGAGGTTTTGAGTCGTTATTTGAGAGAGCCTGGGGGCTTTCTCTGAGGTACCAACAACCTTTGTCTCTCGTTATCATTGACGTAGATAGGTTCAAAAGCGTTAATGACCAGTACGGACATCTGATGGGCGATCAATACCTAAAAGAACTAGCAACAGTGTTGCGGGAAACCGTCAGGCGCCCTGGCGATGCGGTGGCCCGTCTAGCCGGTGATGAGTTTGTCGCACTTTTGCTAAACACGACAGAAAATGGGGCGGTTCATGTGGCTGAAGCTATGCGTTCGAAGGTAGAAGCCCTATCCACCCAAGAAGCTCATGGAGTGGAATTCTCCGCTAGTTTCGGCATCGCCACACTGATTCCAGACAATGACATGGTTCCCACCGACCTGATAGCTTTGGCTGATCAGGCGTTGTACAAGGCGAAAGAAGGCGGGAGAAACAAGGTCGTGGCGGCAAGTGAGATCTAGATCTACCAGGTAACGCCCAGTAGGATGCTACTGGGTTTTTTTGTGCCATGAATAATGCAAAGAGATATTGAGATACTATATAAGATACTTAATACGACAAAGAGTTGGGAGGGTATAAAGTGCAGAAAATCCTTTGTGGCTTTATCGTATTGTCTCTGGCCTGTGGCCTTTCTGCTGTAGCCCTAGCTGCCCCCCTAGGAGGTCTGGGGGAGTCTTCCGAACCGATCCTTACATATCAAGACATGACAGAAAAGATGGTGAGTTTAACGGATTGGAGTGTGGATGTAGTCAGTCTTTTATCCCAGCGACTTGCACTACTTCCAACGGGATTTTGGATCAGTGGTGCCACATATGGCGAACACCTCTACGGCGTAGCGTTCTGGGATCACCCTCAGACTGTCGATGTGCAAATGGAACTTGGCATACAAAGTACTAAAGCAGCCTTCTATGATCAAACGGAATTTCCCCCACTGAGTCCTAGGCTAGACTATGAGATAAAGAGCTTTGCTGAGGTGATTGTGACCACAGAGCCCCAAGGATGCTTGGTCAAGATTGCTTTAGAACAGGTTGAACGGATGGATATAGAGGAGGAAACCCTCTGATTTGGTATCCTCTGCTAGCGGAAGTGCGCTCTTTGCGGAAAATTGGTATAATAGTAAAATACACTACTAATTCCAATAAGGGGGGCTATCATATGCAATGGAATGAGTCATTATCTGTAGGCATTGCTCTGATTGATGATCAGCACAAGGAATGGTTTGCCAAGGCCGATGCACTGTTTGAGGCAGGGAAGAAGGGACAGGGCAAAGAGTACGTAGGGGAAATGCTACAGTATCTAGATAGTTATACGAGAAAGCATTTTGCTGATGAAGAGAGGTACATGCTCAGCATCTCCTATCCCGGTTACGATGAGCAAAAGAGGGCCCACACGGCATTTATTGATCAGCTACAAAAGCTCAGGGATGATTACACAGCCTCCGGTGGAAGCCTAGCTACGATTCTAGGCGCTAACAAGATGGTCATAGACTGGCTCACCAAACATATTCTGAATATGGATAAGAAAATTGGGGAGTATGCCAAGGAGAATAAGAAGTAAGTGTTAGGGGACGCCCAGGTGCGTCCCCTGTTTTTACCCCCGAATATCTCGCTTGTTATAACCATAAAACCCGAGCCCTATCAGGATGATGGCCAGAAGTAAGCTCACAACTACGGTACTGCTTTTAATTGGTTCCAGTGGAACGTTTGGAACATGTCCCCAAGGGGTTAACTTGGCCATCCACTCTGGCAACTGTAGGATGTTTCCAAGATAGATGGTGAAGAAAGAATACGTAAGGTACAGCCAAACCATGCCAGTCCTCTTGGGGAAAAACCCAAGTAGAGCGGTGGCTACACCAAGGAGGATCCACATCATTGGTACATAGATCATCCCAGCCCAAAGAGTTTCGAAGAAGGGAAAGGGGTTGCCATGGATCGATAGGGCTGCTACGGTCCAGAGTCCAAGGACGCTTAGGACCTGCATGATGACTGCTACCACCATGGCAATGACTAGGAAACTGCCAAGTAGACCCGAGCGGGAAACGGCCCGGGCAAGAAGATGCTCCGTGCGATTCGCCTTTTCTTCCGCGCCTAGCTTCAGGAGAATCAAAAGGGCAGGGATAGCTGCCATCATAGACATAATGGAAAGTAGCATAGCCACAAACTGCTCGGAGAGGGAAAAATCCTCAATCATCGGGAGGATCTTCTGGTAGAGGTCGCTCGTCTGGAAAAAGGAGTCAATATCTCGAAATACAGAACCGTAGGATGCTCCAAGAATAAAGATACCTACAGCCCAGCTCAAAATAGAGGTCCTCTCCAGTCGCCAGACCAGACCTAAGGGACTTCGCAGAAGTCGAGAGGCGTAG
This sequence comes from Bacillota bacterium, assembly GCA_012799115.1. Taxonomy (GTDB): domain Bacteria; phylum Bacillota; class Limnochordia; order Darwinibacteriales; family Darwinibacteriaceae; genus UBA5420. The sequence continues at coordinate 18,133 of JAAZLY010000014.1, read as the reverse complement.
CGTCTTCCAGGTCTTGCTGCTATAATTCCTGCTTGCAGATCCCGAGTGGCGTTTAGTCGCAAGGCGGCACATCCTATGATACCTGCCAAAACCAAGACCACCCAGATAGGCCACCAATAGTTCTGCACGTAAACTTGCGTCCGCAGAATAAGCCCTAAGGGCGACAGACGGGAAAGTGTTTCGCTACCGATATCACCGATGGCCCGAAGGAGGTAGGCCACGCCCAAGAAGGCAAAAGTATAACCTTGCGCGGCACGGGAGGTTTCTGTCAGCTGTGAAAAAAGCAGTGTGAGCGCGGCAAAGAAAATACCTACTGTAGTTAAGACAGCCCCGTATAGAAGGGAACCCGCCCAATCCATACCTTCAAGTCCCAAAACCCCTAAACCGACGCTCATAACCAAACCCAAGCTGATATTTGTAATGGCGAGGACGAGTATGGTAGCCGCTGCATTAGAGAGCCTGCCGACGGGTAGGGAACGGATCACTTCAATTCGGCCGCTCTCCTCATCCCTTCTGGTATGGCGGATTGTAAGCATGATATTCATCATGGCAACCGCCATTGCCGTAAAAAGTAGCATCTGGTGGGCCATAATAGCGCCGATGTGATAGTTGCCTAGTCCATAACCTGGTCCGATCATGGAGATCATAGCTGGGTTTTTCAGGGTTTCCGCGATAATGAATCGTTCAGGACCTTCCGGATACAGCGAGGGGAAGCTCATGGCCACGCTGATGGAAACAAGGGCGATGGAGAGGATCCAGACAGGTATTCTCATCCTGTCTCGCCGCCAGATCAGGCCTGCTAAGACTGTGGTGTTATGGAAAAGCTTCCGAATCATCTCATCACGCCTCTCCCTGGTAATGATGGATAAATAGATCCTCCAACGTAGGTGGTGCACTCTCAAGAGCCAGAATATCGTATTGGCTAATCTGTTTTAGCACCTCTCCCAGTCGAGAACCCTCTACTTGGAAGGACGCTCCACCAGCAAACACTTCTACGTTTTGTACTCCAGGGATTTCCTCTAGATGCAAGATGGGCATAGCCGTCTCTACTCGTACTCGGGTCATAGTCAGATGGCGTAGCTCCTTCAATGAACCAGATTCAATGATCTGACCCTGCCGGATGATACTAACTCGATCGCAGAGCCTTTCGACTTCAGAAAGAATATGGCTAGAAAGGAGCACACTCTTGCCTGCCTCTTTTGCTTCAGCTACACATTCCCGAAAGGTAAGTTCCATTAATGGATCAAGGCCGGAGGTGGGTTCATCAAGGATATAGAGATCGGCATCAGCCGCAAAAGCAGCAACAAGGGCAACTTTTTGTCGGTTACCCTTCGAATAGGTGCCACACTTCTTGGTGGGGTCCAGATCAAAACGCTCGATGAGCTCTTCGCGTCTACTCTTGTGATTCGAACCCCGCAGCCTGACGAAGAGATCGATCACTTCACCACCCGTTAGGTTTGACCACAGATTCACTTCGCCGGGCACATAGGCAATACGCTTATGAATCTCAACTGCATCATCCCACGCGTTCAGGCCAAATATCTGGGCTACGCCACTGGTAGCCTTGAGAATTCCTAGGAGTATCCGGATGGTAGTGGTCTTGCCAGCGCCATTCGGCCCTATGAAACCGTACACTTCCCCTTGCTGAATCTCCAAATGAATCCCGCCTAAAGCGGTGAAATTCCCAAACTTCTTAGTGACGTTATCAATCTTAACAATCGCCATGTCTAACCTCCTTGTTTATACAAAATGCGCCTCAAGACATTCAGAAAGTCATGGAACTCTGCTAGATATGGTTCCCAATCAATATTCAGCATGGGCTTTCCGTCAAGCGCCGATATGACCTCGTTTTGGTATCCTTCAATGGACCAGCGAACGAGATTGATGATTTGCTCCGCAGGAACATCCGGACGAAATCGAGTGGTATCCACATTGGAAAAGAGCTTGTGGTGGCCGCGGTTGGTCATCTCTTCTAGCCGATCGTAGAGGTCTTGCGCTACTTCTGCCCCGTCCCTTTTTAAGTAGATTTCCGCCACAAAGGTCATCGCTAACGGATTCCTTACGTAGGCTTCCATCTTAGCTCTTAGCGCTTTGGTATACCGGGTAATGAAATCTGGTTCCATATAATCCATCGTTTCCACATAGGCTTTAGCGATATAATCTAGACTGTATTCAAAAGCATAGCGGAACAACTCTTCCTTATTCTTGAAGTAGTAAAATAGCATTCCTTTGCCGATTTGGGCCTCTTGCACCATACGGTTGGTGGACGCATTCAAGTAGCCGTGCTCAGCAAACTCTTTGAGAACCGCGTCCATAATCCGGCGTTGCTTTTCTGGATCCAATCTAAAGAAGGCGTCTGTAATAGGTATTCCTCCTTTCTAGACCACCTCGGTCGATACAATCATAACAAATTCGACCAGGGTGGTCAACCAAAACTTGGTAGTGAATAGTCTGTGGAAAATATTGGCATACTACTACCATCTGTAACACAGAACTAGGTGAAGGCTAATTGAAAAAAGGGGGAGGAATCGACGTGAAGCGTTATCTGGTTTTGATTCTATTGGTGTCATTAGGGAGTGTGTTCTTGTCCGGCTGCTTGGGAGGGGGAAGTGGCCAGACCGGGGTCTATCAGATATCCGGTCAGATAACACGCGACGACGGCCGAGGTATCCCAGGAGTTGTTCTTACCATCCAGGGTAAAGCCCAGAGTACGAAGACGGTTACGACCGATGAAGAGGGAAAATGGACCACGAGCGTATCAGGAGCGGTCTCTGTAACCCCACAGAGAATAGGAGTCGACTTTGTTCCAAAGGTACGAAATGTTACGAAAGAAAGTTCAAAGGACGTGAACTTCCAAGGAAAGACGAGCATGATTGTAGGTAGGGTGGTTATTGAGGGCCAAGAGCCCGATCGACCCATCACATTAGGATTGGAGGGCATCCGGATCATCGACGGTGTGTACCACTATGCAGATGAAGACGAGTTCATTGAGACAGATGCTTTAGGTCACTTTGCCATCGCACCTGAGGACTATGCCCACTTAGATTATGTACGGGTGAAGGCGAGGAGTAAAGATAGTTACGATCCAGAACTCGTGAATGAGATGGGTCTGATATCGTGGTTCAATGTGGAACACGTGCCTATCGAAGCTCGTTTTCTGCCAGATATTGACCTCTATGGCTATGGATTTTCCCTCATTACACCGGAGTCTGGGGAGACTGTAAGTTTCCCGTACTTGGGTGAGATCAGCACCTACGATCGAGATGTCGATCTATACTATAAACTCTATTTCTACGCTGCTGATGGGACCTATTTGGGTTATAGTGCGATGAGCTTCCTAGATGAAACTTACGACTTTGATGGTCGTTTGCAGACAGGAGGAGTCCTTGACAGACTGGCAGTTTGGTATATCGCGGGCTTCTTTGAACAAGACGACATCAGCATTAGCGTGAATTCATATGGAAACGTCGTTGCCTGCGAAGAAGAGGAGCTAACGGCTTTGCAGTCCTCTTCACAGACCTTCGATTCCAATGCACGGTAGGAAAGAAGCTAGACTGAACAAGATAAGCAAGCGGCAAGGTGATCTCCTCACCTTGCCGCTACGTCTTTCTCAGCAGGAAACAGCTGTACGGAAGAAATGCTTGCCCGACACAGGCTTTCTATACCATGTAGAGATTGGTGTACCAGTCTGCCCAGGCCTTCATGCTTTCGTCCTTTGTAAGAAGAGCCGCGTCCACAACTATCCTAAAGTCGAGTTCTGAGAAGGTAGCACGATCACCGGTGAGCTTGCGATAGGTATTGATACTGCGTTCTAGGGAAACGTTTTCTGGGTGGCGGACGACAGAGAAGAAGGCTTTTTTAAATTTGCCCTGTTTTTCAATCGCCCGTGCTAGCAGATGATTTCTCCAGAGCTGATTGAGGCCACCCTTAAAGGGACAAACATCGTGTTTAAGATGATCAGGATACAGGTCCAGAAATTCTTCCGTCAAGTTCCAATACTCGAACTGTCTCCCACTATGATAGTAGCAATAATCCTTGTTTTGCAGAATCTCTGCAAAAGAGCGTTGGCAATCATGTGATTGGTTCCGTCCCTTGCTCTTGGCGCCTCCGCAGTGCGTAAAGTCCCCTTCGGTGAGCTTGTGTTCAATGAGCCAAAGGCATAGTTCGCCCCCATGATTCAGGTAGGCAATGGCGATATCTGCATCTGTACCCGACCTGGCGGATTGATCACCCAAGGGCCCTGTGGGCTGCCCAGAGTTAGCACCTGAAAACTCCAGGCAAAAACCTCTGTAGAACTCTGCGGTAGCAATGGACGATAAGTCTGGCTTGAGGCGCCTAAAGATCTCGTCGGCCTTCGTATGTAAAAGCAAGGGCAGAAAGAGGTTCAAGTTAGCAGCTTGGGAGCTGGCCATGTGGTGGAAGTGTTGGTGAACCCTAAAGCCAACTTTATCTTGATACTGCTTGAGCTCATCTCGGACAGGTGGGTAAATGGTAGGAAGAGACCCTTGAACCGACTCTGGCAAGATAGCATCGTACGTCTCAGTTCGCGGAGTGCCTGTCTTGTCCTTTCGTGTATACGAACCCGCTTCTTCCGTGATGTGAGCCCATTTCCAGTTGATTAAATGTACATACATGTCCTCCTGAAAGCGAGTTAGGTTTCCCGGAACCCGATATTTCTTACCTTCTCTTTCGATCACTTGCATGCAGCTTCGCACCTTTCTTCTCGGTTCTGCTTAGAGCTCTATGTAAAATAGTATCATGTTCAGACGGCGATTTCTACAAGATGTCCGGTTCGGGACAAGAACCGCCTTGGAAAGTTGACCGCAGGCAAGGAGTTAGGTGCTCCCTTCTAGAAGCATATATGTGCTATATCATCGAGTAAGCGAAAGGAAAGAAAGGTGAGCCCATGAAGGGTAATCCTCTAGTGGCGCCAGTTCTCAAATGGGTTGGCGGAAAACGTCAGTTGTTACCAGAGATCAGAAAAAGGTTGCCCCGGGAGTTTTCAACATACTACGAGCCCTTTTTGGGCGGTGGTGCTGTCTTGTTCTTTCTACAGCCCAATCAAGCAGTGGTCAATGACATTAATCACGAGCTGATCAATGTCTATTGTGTGATCCGCGACAATGTCGAGGAGCTCATTGATCATCTGCGAGGTCACCGCAACGAAGCAGCCTACTTCTACAAGATCAGAGGACTCGATAGAAAACGGGCGGTCTATAGTCAAATCAGCGATATTGAACGGGCCTCGCGCATTCTCTACCTCAACAAAACGTGCTACAATGGGCTTTTCCGTGTGAACCAGCAAGGGGAGTTCAATGCGCCCTTTGGCCGCTACCATAACCCAAACATCGTGAACGAGACAGGTCTGAGGGCAATGAGTCAGTACTTGAATCAAGCCAGGATTACCTTTCGAAGTGGTGATTTTGAGGCCGCCCTAGAAGGGGTAGGAGCAGGGGATTTTGTCTACTTTGATCCTCCCTACGATCCGATGACCGAGAGCGCGAACTTTACCGGTTACGACAAGGGTGGGTTTGGTCGAGGTGAGCAAATTAGACTCAAGAAGCTTTGCGATTCGTTAGATAGTCAAGGAGTGAAGTTCTTGCTGTCTAATTCCGCTACGGACTTTGTTCTAGATCTATATAGCCACTACAACATTAGGGTTGTGCAGGCGAAAAGGGCTGTTAACTCGAAGGGCCACAAGAGGGGCCATGTCAATGAGGTCTTGGTGAGTAACTATAACTAGCAATCGATGCCGGGAGGTCAACCATGGAACGAATCATGTGTAAGGGAAAGATTCATCGAGCCACTGTTACTGAAGCGGATCTGGACTATGTGGGCAGTATTACAATTGACAGTTTGTTGATGGAGGCTGCTGATATTAAGCCTTATGAAATGGTGCAGATAACAAGCCTTAGGAATGCAACCAGATGGAAGACGTATGCTTTGCCAGCACCAGCAGGATCTGGGAAGATCTGTTTGAATGGACCTCCTGCCCATTTGTTTTCCCCTGGAGATTTAGTCATTATTCTCAGTACAGCATCGATGACCGATGATGAGATCAAGTCGCTCAAGCCTAGAGTGGTCTTCGTGGACGAGCATAACCAGATTACCAAGATTGAAGAACAGTCTCTAGGTCTGGCCTAGCATAAGGAGTTAACGTACAAGGATGGTAATCGTGGGTTCGATCATGAAAAGAGTTGTTGCAGTCCTTCTTAGACTTGCCTTGTTAGTCTTGGCGCTTGTGGGTCTGACCTATGTCAGTGCCACATTTACCGTTTCTTTGCAGTACTTGACCTATATCTTATACGGGGCACTCTTAATCATAAGTATCTCGTTTCGCAAGCAAAAAGCGGTCTTGCTCCTCAGTTTGTTTCTCGCGCTTACGCTACCTTTGGACTTCCCAGTCCACGGAGCAGAACTCGACCCTAGCATCATTTCTAGTGGCGTTGTCATTCTCTTAGCTGTAAATACCTTGCTATTAGGCCTTTTCGAGGAAGGGCAGATCAGGCTAGGGGCCTTCTTGTCTCTTATCATGCTAACTGCCGTGCAGGCACTTGCCGTGTTTTCCTTAGCCTACCATGTGGGTCGCGGGTCCATTGCCATAGTGGACCGTGTTGTCTCCCTCGAGTTTGTCCCATTTCAGCTGGGTGCATTACCCCGGGAGGTCTCCTTTGTTCTCCTTATTTGCCTAGCTGGTAGTCTCTTAAAGGAGCTTCTCGTACCAACTCCTTTTGCCAGCCTGGCAGTAAACCTCCTGCTGAGTTTGGGAGTTTTCCATTACCTTGAAGCTAGCATGGGCCTGTCCCTTCACGTTCTTTTCCTGGTGTGGGGGCTACTCACAGCCTTCTATGTCTTCCAGAGGATTTATCAAGTCTCCTATGTTGATTCCTTGACTGGGATCCCCTCCAGGCGAGCTTTACATGAAGAGGCAAGTGCACTGACGGGCAATTATGTTGTGGCCATGGCTGATATCGATTTCTTCAAGAAGTTTAACGATAAGTACGGTCATGACGTGGGCGATGATGTGCTGGCCTTTGTTGCCTCTACCTTAAATAGACATGCCCATGGATCGGTCTTTCGCTATGGCGGAGAAGAGTTTGTCCTTCTTTTTCGCAAGACGTCTCTGGACGAAACCCTAAAACACCTAGATGAGCTCAGGCAACATGTGGCCAGTAGTAAGTTCAAGATACGCCGGAGAACGTCTACGGGAAAAGGTGGTACCAGTGAAGTGACCATTACTATCAGCATTGGTGTTGCTGAACACAGCGATCGAAACACGGCCTTCAGCGAAGTACTTAAAGCGGCAGATAAAGCCTTGTATCGGGCCAAGAAAAAGGGAAGAAACTGTGTGAGTAAGTAACATAAAGGAACAGCCTCTCTGGCCATGAAAAATCAACGCCTGGAACTCTCACTTGAGTTACCAGGCGTTTTTTAGGCTGAGTGATCTTTCCACCGCTGTTCTTTGGTCTACTCACTGGTGGCGGACAAGACTTGCCTCTAATTTGGACAGGGCTTCATGGGCTGGGATTGGTTTGCTGTATAGGTAGCCTTGGAAGCGGTGACATCCCTCGGAAGCTAGAAACTTGAGCTGCTCACTGGTTTCGACACCTTCCGCTAAGACGTACATCCCCATGACCTTGCCAACTCCGATGACACCGGCGACCAAGATTCCTGTTTGAGGATGATCTAGATCATCGATAAAATCCTTATCGATCTTCAGTGTTGTGATGGGCAACTTGCGCAAGTAGTCGAGTGAGGAATAGCCGGTACCAAAATCGTCTAGTGCAATGCCGATACCTCGAGATTTCAAGTCCCTGATCTTGCTTTCGATGCGATCATCTGATTCCATGAGCATTGACTCTGTAATCTCGATCTCCAGGTAGGTCGGATCTAGCTTCGTGTCCTTGAGTATTTGCAGTACGCGATCGACAAAGTCTGGCTGCCTCATTTGCACCACCGAGACATTCACTGAGACGCGCAGGTCAGCAAATCCTCGTTCGTGTAGCCCCTTAATAAATTGGCAGGCTTGTTGTAACACCCAGGTACCAATGGGAATAATAAGTCCTGACTGTTCAGCAAGGGGAATAAATCGATCTGGCGGGATCGACCCAAGCTCTGGGCTATTCCAACGCAGGAGTGCCTCAAATCCACAGATGCGTTGGGTTTCGATCTCGTACTGGGGTTGGTATAGTACAGATAACTCTTGGTGCTTCAGTGCTCCCCTCAAGGCCTGATCGATCAAAAGCCTCTCACCAACCGCGCTTTTCATCGATTCGTCAAAGACTACGAATGAGTTTGAACCTTTTCCTTTGGCCCGGTACATCGCAATGTCTGCATGCTTGACGAGGGTCTCTGAATCCGAACCATGTTCGGGATAAAAGGCAATACCCGTGCAAGCCGATACTTGTACCACTGCGGTCGTTAACTCAAAGGGATCGGACATGGCCTCATGAAGAGAGAGGGCGAAGTCAAGGATCTCTTCTTTATCACAATCTTTGACCAGAAGGACATATTCGTCGCCGCCTAACCGGAAAAGTTGCCAGTTTCCTGTTAGGCGTTCTATTAACCGTTTGGCGATACCAGATAGGAGTTCGTCACCGATGGCATGACCCATGGAATCGTTGATATACTTGAAGTTATCCACATCAAGGAAAAGAAGTGCACCCTGTACATGGGGGTTCGATAGAAGAACCTCAAGCTCTTCATAGAGAGCCATCCGGTTGGGTAAACCAGTCAGGTCATCATGCAGAGCGAGATGGCGAAGTTGCTCCTGGTGCGACAAAAGATCCGCATTAGCCATGGCCAACTTTTCATTTGCTGCTTCAAGCTCCTCATACCCCCGGATAACCTCACTTTGGGCTTGGGCCGTCTTCTCGAGGGATGCCTTGATTAGGCTATAGAGAACAAAGGCTGTCACAGCGACATACGCCCAGCCTTTGGCAATACTCACGACGCGAAAAGCTGAAGTGTCTGTCACAAAAAACTCTGTTACCTGATCCGAAAAGAGAATCCAGACACTTCCTATAATAAGGTAGATTCTCGTTATCCTCCAGGAGACCCGACGGGCTCCGTCATGATCCTTGGCACCTCTTAGTCTTGGCACTATCCCTCACCGCCTTATCGGTGCTTTTCAAATTCTAGAAAAATGGAGTAGATCCTTCATTTCGTGTCTATTCTGTCTATAATCATTTCTTTGTCTAGAGACAAAAAAAGTTTGGGAAGTCCCACGGTTTCGTTAAAGAACCCTGGGCATGGAGCCGATATTCTAACTATCTTACATAGGCTTTGGTATGACGATATCCGGATTTCTGGCGTAATCCATGACATACGTATAGGCCAAGGAGGTTCAAAATGTCAGCTTGTAGCTGGGATAGAAACGAGCTACTGTCTACTGTTGTCGCCCAGATGCATGCCACTGTCCGAGTATGTGACATGCAAAGTAATCGCATCTTATTTGCCAACGATCAGGCCCGCCAAGAATTAGGCAGTGAAGAAGGCGAAAAATGTTGTATCGATGCCCGCGCAGAAATGTGCAGTTGCCTTAGTAACCAGCTTCTAGAGGAGAATCCCCAAAAGGTAATACACTCTAGATGGTATAATCCTAGGATGGATCGTTGGTTTGAACGCTACATCGGGGCAGTTTCTCTGCCTGATGGTAGATTAGCGCGTCTGGAGATCATGCGGCATGCCGGCGACATTCAATCTGATGGTCTTACACCTGACCTCGAGGATTATGCGCGCCTCATTGTTGAATCCATCGGTGATGCAGTCATTGTGACAGATAGTACCGGAGTTATAACCATGATGAACCCCCAAGCCGAGAGACTGACGGGTTGGTTGGATGCAAGGGGCATGGGTAAGCAGCTGTCTGACGTGTTTCAGGTTATCAATACCCAAACCCGCAAACCTGTCCAGAGTCCTGTAGGTCAGGTCCTTTCAACTGGGAAAATCGTCGGTTTAGCTAACCACACTACCCTCCTGTCTAGGAATGGGGAAGAGTACCATATCTCAGACAGTGCAGCTCCTGTCAAAGACTCAGAAGGCAATATCCATGGAGTGGTTTTGGTCTTTCGAGATGTGTCCGAGGATTATCGTCAGCGAGAGAAGCTACGCAAGAGTGAAGAACGCTTTCGGACACTGATGGAAACCTCCATCAATGCTATTGCTCTGCACGAGCTCATCACAGATAGTGAGAACCGGCCCATCGATTACCGCTTCTTGGAAGTTAACAGAGCCTTTGAGGAGCTGACAGGTCTTTCCGCCCAGGAACTTGTGGGCAAGACTGTCTTGGAGGTATTGCCAGGGACAGAAAAGACCTGGATTGAAACCTATGGGCAAATCGCTCAAAGTGGGATACCGCAACAGGTAGAAGACTTTAGTCAAGAACTTGGCAAGCACTTCATCGTTCGTGCCTACAGCCCGCGGCGTGGTCAGTTTGTGACCGTCTTTGACGATATTACAGAACGCAAAGAGATGGAGCTTAGACTTCGGGAACAAGTTTATCGAGATCCCTTGACAGGATTACATAACCGCCGTTATCTCGAGGGCAAATTGCCTGATGTGAACAGTGAGGATCAGCTCCCCCTCAGCGTCATTATCGGCGATGTCAACGGCCTGAAAATTATCAATGACTCCATGGGGCACCAAAAGGGGGATGAGATTCTCAAGGATGCGGCAGATGTCTTTCGGGCGGTGGCCCGCCCTGAGGATGTAGTGGTGCGCTGGGGCGGAGACGAGTTTCTGATCGTTTTGCCCAAGACAAGTTCCCTTGAGGCCCAGACCATTTCCACGGAGATTACGGAACGGAGTGCCACCACGAGTGAGTTTGGCTTAACACCCAGCATTGCCCTGGGTTACTCCACGAAAACAGAACCTGAGGACGATCTCGCAGATGTATTCCGCAGAGCGGAAACAAGCATGTATCAGCAGAAAATGAGTAGTGCGCAAAGTCGTAGAAGCGCACTGGTCTTGTCGCTTCAGCAAGCACTAGCAGAGAAGAGTCACGAGACAGAAGAGCATGCTCGCAACCTGCAAAGACTAGCCGTTGGTTTGGCACAAAGGATGGAGTTATCCGATGGAGAGGTCGTTACCTCCTCTTTGGTTGCTTTACTCCATGATATCGGCAAGGTAGCCATTTCTGAGAGCATCCTGGACAAATCAGGCCCGCTCACAGCAGAAGAATGGGACGTCATGAAGCGGCACTGTGAAATTGGCTACCGAATCGTTGCTTCCTCCCCAGATCTACTGGATGTAGCTGAAGGTGTGCTCTACCATCACGAGCGGTGGGATGGAGGAGGATATCCCCACGGACTAGTTGGTGAGGACATCCCCATAGCGGCCCGGATTGTGGCTCTGGCGGACGCCTTTGATGCGATGACATCGGATCGCCCTTATCGGAAGGCCTTAAGTAGAAAGGATGCTTTGGCAGAGATTGCTCTGAAGGCAGGGTGCCAATTCGATCCTGCCTTGACGGGAGAGTTTTTAAACATGCTGAAGGAGCCTTCTTCGTCCAATTAGGGAAGGTAGTGAGGCATTTTGGCAAAGAGATTGCCAGTACGCTGAACTTCCTCTTCCATGGACCCCTTCGAGAGGGGCAGAGCAGCCTCATTAAGGGAGTCCTTCGATGGCCAGTTAGAATAACGAGTAGAAGTCAGCCCCAGTGGAGCATGTGAGATGCTCTGCTGGGGTGTTCTTGTCATGTGACACTTGAAATCACCTTCCCCCACCAACAACACACCATCTGCTTTTCTTCTTATCACCCTCTTCTTTACACAAATGGCTCTAGACAATACGGATTTAACATGGTAATATGATTACAGATAATATCAGATGTGGGTAGGGGGACGATCATGTTAGCACAAGTAATGGCTAAGAGTGGCCAATCAACTAGGCTTAAGAGCAAACCCCTAACCCAGATGGTCTACGATCGGATCTTAGGTGAAATCATCAATGGCGAAATCACCACCAACGATATCATCACCGAAGGTCGCTTGGTTCAAGAACTGGGAGTCAGTAAGTCCCCAGTACGGGAAGCGCTGATCACCCTCTGCAATGAAAACGTACTACGTAGTGTACCCCGGGCTGGTTACCGGGTTGTCCAAATCATGTCCCGGGAGATTGAGGATCTTATCGAAACCAGGCGTGTCCTGGAACTAGCCCTCCTGGAGCGATCGTTTCCACTCTTGACGGAGGAGAAGATCACTCAATTACGGCTCTACCTAGAGGAAGCCGACGAACTAGAAATGAACCGTTACCTAACTGTCCATGAGCGTTGGCAGGTTAATACTAACTTTCACCTGCTCTTGGCATCCTTTGCAGGCAATCGATGGCTCTCGAACTTACTGGAGCAAACGCTTCGGACCTCTGCTCGGGCCTCAACCCAGTACTTCTTGCATGGAGATGATCGTAAGCTACGCACTAAAGAAGGTAATCATCCCATGCTAGTGGCCGCCTTAACCCAGAGGGATTTCAAGGCAGCAAGAGAGTGCCTCTTACATGACATCGCAGACATCATGAAGTAGTGCACATTAGATGGCTGTGAAGGAACGAAATAGATCACAGATGGGGGATGATTATTTGCAGCGAATCAAGTTGGGAGGAACCATCGAGTCGGGTGCTATCGCCCTTGGTTGCATGCGCATGGCAGGCATGGAAATCAAGGACGCCGAGGAACTAGTACGAACTGCACTTGACGAAGGGATCGATCTTTTCGATCATGCCGACATTTATGGCGGTGGTGAATCAGAATCGATTTTTGGACAAGTCTTGCAGCGTAACCCGGGTCTGCGAGAAGAACTCCTGATTCAAGACAAATGCAGTATTCGGTATGATTATTATGACTCGTCCGCTGAGCACATTCTCCAGTCGGTGGATCAAAGCTTGCAGAGGCTCGGTGTAGAGACGATTGACCTTCTCTTGCTGCATCGACCGGACACATTAATCGAGCCTGAAGAAGTGGCCACAGCCTTTACCGAGCTTCACAAGACGGGCAAAGTATCTTATTTTGGAGTAAGTAACTACAACTCCGCACAAATTGCCTTGCTACAAAAGTATCTCGATCAGAGGTTGATTGTTAATCAACTGCAGTTTTCCCTGGCACATACACCACTGATTGACAGTGGAATCAACGTGAACGTACAAAGCGATCACGCCCGGGATCTAGCCGGTCACACCCTTGAGTATTGCCGATTCCATGATCTGACGATCCAAGCTTGGTCGCCGCTTCAATATGGCATGTTCGAAGGGGTCTTTCTCGGCAGTCCAAAGTATGCAAAACTAAACCACGAAATCGAGCTCTTGGCTGACCAATACGGGGTGCCCAACTCAGCCATTGCCATCGCTTGGATCATGAGGCACCCAGCAAAGATGCAGACCATTGTCGGTACCACAAACACAGGGCGTCTACGGGATATCTGCGCCGCCTCAAAGGTTCGCTTAACGAGGGAAGAGTGGTATCGCCTTTACTTGGCAGCGGGAAATCCCCTACCGTAAACAAGATTTCATGAAGTTTGAGGTGACGTATGAATATTGATGCAGTGAAATACGCCAATTATATAGCTATTTTGAAGGAAGAATTGATTCCAGCAGTGGGTTGCACCGAGCCGGCCTCCTTGGCTCTGGCAGGGGCAAGACTTCGTGAGGTTCTAGGCGAGATTCCCGCACGAATCGAAGTCAAGATGAGTGGAAATCTGATCAAGAACACCAAGTCAGTGACGATCCCCCATTCTGACGGTCTCAAAGGCATTGACGCCGCACTGTGGCTCGGTATCTTCGGGGGAACTGCGGACCAAGGCTTAGCGGTCCTAAGCACAGTCACCGCTGAAGATATCAGGCTTGTGAGGGAACGGATGGCAGATCCTTCTGCCTGTAACGTGGAACTACTGGAGGAAAGCCCGGCTCAGCTCCATCTGATCCTGGAGGGGTATACAGAAAGCAGCCATGCCAGCGTAGAAATTCTCGGCACTCATACCAACTTTGTAAGGATTGAAAAAGACGGGGAGATACTCCTTAACAAGGAAGCTGCAGCCGAAGGGGAAAACCTCTTCGTAGACCGCTCATTACTTTCCATCAAAGACATTTTAGACTTTGCCTCTTCTGTTAAGCTCGAGGACATTGAGCCTATCTTAAGACCACAGATTGAACATAACTCCGCCATGGCCAAGGCAGGTCTCGAGGGAGAATATGGCGCCAATGTGGGCAAGGTTTTGGCCGAGAACTTTGGAGACTCCGTAGCCAACCAAGCACGTGCACAAGCCGCTGCAGCTTCTGACGCACGAATGGATGGATGTCAGTTGCCAGTCGTCATCAACTCTGGGAGCGGAAACCAGGGCATAACTGCTTCTCTGCCTGTGATTGTCTATGCCAGACACTACGACATGTCAGAGGAAGAACTCTTGAGGTCCCTTTGTGTCAGCAACCTGATTGCAATTCACCAAAAGACCGGCATCGGTCGCCTCTCAGCCTACTGCGGTGCGGTCAGTGCGGCCTGCGGATCTGGTGCAGCCATCACCTACATGCTCGGCGGCGAATATGACGAGATTAGCGACACAATAACCAATACCCTGGCCAATGTCTCAGGTATCCTTTGTGATGGAGCCAAGCCCTCTTGTGCAGCGAAGATTGCTTCATCGGTGGATGCAGCCATCATGGGGATGACGATGAGTTTCAGTGAACGTAAGTTCCATGACGGCGACGGTCTTGTCAAGTCCAGCGCGGAAGAGACGATTAAAGTCGTGGGCAAGATCGCATCAGAGGGCATGAAACAGACAGATGTCACCGTTTTGAAGTATATGATCGAGTAAGGTTACGATAATAAGCAAAGACTGCGACGAATACAGTTGCAGTCTTTTTTTGGAGGTTTTCGACTCTCTGATGCCGTATTCTAGTTCAAATACTCCAATTGTTGACTAATTGTTTGGTGGTGATAGCAAGTGAATATCCAAATTTTTGGTACCAAAAAGTGTTTTGACACAAAAAAAGCGGAACGGTACTTCAAAGAACGAAGGATCAAATATCAGTTTATTGACCTTAAGGTCAAGGGTCTGAGTAAAGGCGAGCTGACCAGTGTTAGCCAGGCAGTGGGGTTGAAGAATCTTGTCGATCCAAAGGCGGAATACTACAGGCGCTTTGCCGCGGCTAGTCCAGATCACCAGTTCCAACTACTCCTAGAAGACAGTACATTGTACAAGACTCCCATCGTCAGAAATGGGCGTAAGGCTACGGTAGGCTACCAGCCTGATGTTTGGGCGACGTGGGAGTAGAAGCAACAGAAATCGTTAGAAAATAGGGAATGGGGAATGCTAAGGGGAAACAGAGAGAGGGTGCAGGCGATGATTGTACTCATTCATGATCTTCAGGGAGACCAGGCGGAGCGCTTAGTGGCAGGATATGGTAAGGACACGGTTGTGGTAAGCGATGATGGCAGCATTAAGCATTGCTTAGGCTGCTTTGGTTGCTGGACCAAAGAGCCTGGTGCTTGCATTATCAAAGACAAGTATAGCTCTATGGGAAGCCTGCTTGGGGCCTGCCGGGAATTACATATCGTGAGTGAGTGCGTCTATGGGGGCTTTAGTCCTTTTATTAAGAACGTTCTCGATCGCAGCATTTCCTATGTCCATCCGGACTTTCGCATGCGAGAAGGCAAGACACACCACCGCCTGCGCTACGACCGTCCCTTTCAGATCTACGCCTGGTTCTATGGTGAGGCTCTCACCGGGAACGAGCAAAAGACAGCGAGAGAACTCCTTGTGGCCAATAGCATCAACATGGGTTGTCCAGTAGCGGAGGTTCACTTCCTAGAGGATGTTGCTGGCTTGGAGGTGACGGTGTAATGGTGGAAAAAATTGCCCTCGTAAATGGTAGTCCAAAGGGAGAGAAGAGCGCATCTCGAGCAATCCTGAGCTTGATCAGCCAAAGTCTTCCTGAAGAGCAATATGCCCTTTCCTATTTCTCCTTAAAGACACCGCAAGTTGATTCGGACATTGCGGAGCAGATCCTGGAACACTCCATTTTACTGATTGCCTTTCCTCTTTATGTTGATGGCGTTCCTTCCCACATGCTTCGCTGGCTGATGGAGCTTGAGAGAACTTCTAGAGCGGCGGAAGGCGAGAAACCCGTCGTCTATGCTTTGATTAACTGCGGCTTTTACGAGGCAGAGCAAAACAAGGTAGTCCTGGAGATCCTGCGTAACTGGTGTGCCAAGTCGAACTTTCGCTGGGGGCAGGGAATGGCAATTGGAGCTGGGGGAGTCATTGGGGGACTACAACATGTACCCCTTGGTAAATGGCCCTTAAGGAGGCTTGGTCAAGCCATGGGGGTGATGGGGGAGAGCATCCGGGGTACAGAGACGGCGCCTGATATCTTTGTCAGCCCTGACTTTCCTAGAATCGCCTACAAGCTTGTCGCGGAGTTTGGTTGGCGCCGATCGATACGGCGAAATGGTCTCAAGCTCAGGGACTTACACAGAAGGGTTCCCTGGGCGCAAAATTTGCCTTAAGAAACGTAAAGCCACCGAAAGGTGGCTTTACGAGTCTATTCCATCAGGACCTAAATAACGGCCATAATGATGAAGTTCAAGATAAAGAGTAGGGTTGAGATCCAGAGGATAGGGTTGATGTCCTTGCTCTGACCCTTCACGACCTTGACAATGCAGTAGAAAATGAAACCAGTGGCGATACCATAGGAAATGCTATAGCAAAGGGCCATGAAAACACCGGCAAAGAAGGCAGGGACTGCTTCTTCGAAACTATCCCATTTCACTTCTTTGAAGGACGAGAGCATCATTACGCCAACGATGATCAGGGCAGGGGCTGTAGCAGCCGAAGGAACAGCACTAATCACAGGGGCAAAGAAGGCACTCAAAGCAAACAGAACAGCGACGACTACAGATGTTAAGCCAGTCCGTCCACCAGCACCAATCCCGGCAGCACTTTCTACAAAGGTTGTGGTATTGGATGTACCGAAGATTGCACCAATCGAGGTAGCAGTAGCATCGGCGAAGAGGGCCTTGTCCATCTTTGACTTAAAACCAGAACTATGCTCTAATGCCTTTTGATCTTCCTCGGAGAAAATACCGGATTTCCGTCCGGTTCCAATAAAGGTTCCGATGGTATCGAATGTATCGGAGAGGCTGAAAGCAAAGATCGTCATGAGCACCAAAGGAATCTTGCTTGCATCGCTAAAGAGAGAAAGAAGACCAGGGTTACCAAAGGCGGCACCAAAGGTGACTCCTAAGTCTGAAACTGCTTGAGAGAAACTCATAGTAGAACCAAGTTGGGTTACTCCAAAGGGAATGCCGAGGAGAGTTGTGATTACGATTCCGATGAAGATTGCACCCTTCACATTGCGAACTAGCAGGATGATAGTGAGAATCAATCCAGCGATGGTTAATAGTACGCTAGGTGTATTTAAAGCTACCAGGGCAGGAACTCCATCTCCGAAGCTGAGAAGTCCGGCGTTTTGAAAACCAATATAGGCGATAAAAATTCCGATACCACCACCGATGGCGTTTTGCAGGCTCTCAGGGATGGACTTAATGATGAGTTTGCGGACTTTGGTGACTGTAATTAGGATATTCAATACACCACAAATGAAGACCATGGCCAATGCTTCTTGCCAGGCAAATCCAAGACCAAAGACAACGGTAAAAACGAAGAAGGCGTTCAAACCCATACCAGGGGCCTGTGCGTAAGGCACGTTGGCGAAGAGACCCATCACTAGGGTACCAACGATGGATGCCATAATTGTGGCCAAAAAGACTGCACCCCAGGGCATGCCGGAAAGAGACAGCATGTCCGGATTTACCATGATGATGTACGCCATGGCAAAGAAAGTTGTTAGGCCAGCGATCAGCTCGGTGCGAACATTAGTACCATTTTCCTTCAGCTTGAAAAAATTCTCCATTGACCATTCCTCCACATTTCTTGTGATTTCTATGCTAAGGAGGGCTTGCCACTCCTATAGCAACAAAAAAACAGCCCGCGAGTGTCTCGATAGGCTGCAGAATGGCGAAATGTACCAATCATAGGCGTATTGGGGCACTCATAGCGTAGACAATATAGGTTGTCACGTAGAAACTCCCGCACCAAATTTGCAGGCTAATATGAGTAAAATCATATGGGCTTGTTACACATCT
>JAAZLY010000150.1 GCA_012799115.1 Bacillota bacterium | reverse complement strand
TGAGCCATATTCGGACCATAAGGAGTTATCGAATCGATCAATATCTACAAATTGATGGCCATAGTCGTGACAATCTTGAACTAACGAAGACGATTCGGGAAGGTAGAAAATCCGGTTCGCTTCTAAGCATCCTTGATTATACAGTCACGGGCATGGGTGCCCGCTTATTGCGTTCTTACTTGGAAAAACCCCTGCTCAACCGAGAAATTATCGAGGCGAGACTTGATGCAGTGGAGTCACTGCTAGAACAGACAGCCCTCAGACTTGACCTGGTGGCTAAACTTGATGCCGTTTATGATTTGGAGCGTCTGCTTGGTCGTTTGGTGACTGGCAATGGAAACGCAAGGGATCTCAAGTCCCTAGTAACGTCCTTGAGCCAGATTCCAGACATTCAAAGCCTTTTTGCCCAAGAATCGACAGAGTTACTCAAGACTTTGGCCCAGGAACTTAATCCCCTCACGCACTTTGTGGAGCTCGTCGATCATGCTCTAGTTGATGAACCTGCTATCACACTGCGGGATGGAAATCTCATTAGGGATGGGTACAATCAAGAACTTGACAAGCTTCGCCAAGCGAGGAGTGGGGGCAAAGACTGGATCCGTGAACTTGAAGCCACTGAGCGGGAGCGCACGGGGATCAAGTCTCTCAAAGTCGGTTATAATCGTGTCTTCGGCTACTACCTTGAGGTAACACATGCGAACAGTCATCTAGTACCCGAAGACTATCAACGCAAACAAACCTTGGCTAATGCCGAGCGCTACATCACGCCTGAACTCAAAGAACAAGAGGCATTAGTCCTAGGGGCCGATGAACGTATCAAGGAACTCGAATATGAGCTGTTCCTCGAATTGCGTCAAGAAGTACAGAGCCACGTCGACGCAATCCAAAAGAACGCGCACATTCTTGCGAACCTAGACGTCTACCAGAGTTTGGCCCAGGCCGCTGTAAGGCACAACTTTGTTCGTCCGCGGATGTCAGATGGACAGGGGCTCGTCATCAAACAAGGTCGTCATCCAGTGATCGAGGCCCTTGAAGGTAGCTTTGTTCCCAATGACGTTTTCTTTAATGAAGATCAGCAGATTATCTTGCTCACAGGTCCAAACATGGCAGGTAAGAGCACCTATCTGAGACAGATCGCCTTGCTTGTCATTATGGCTCAGATGGGAAGCTTCATTCCCGCCGAGGATGCCGAGATCGGCCTAGTAGATCGCATTTTTACCCGGATCGGTGCCTCCGATGACTTGAGTACCGGCCAAAGCACATTTATGGTAGAGTGTTCTGAGACCGCAGAGTTATTACTCCACGCGACCGAACGGTCCTTGATTATCCTTGATGAGCTTGGAAGGGGCACTAGCACCTTCGACGGGATGGCCATAGCGCAAGCTGTTATCGAACACATCCATGCCAAGATCAAGGCACGGACCTTGTTTTCCACCCATTTCCACGAGTTAACGTCCCTAGAATACACGTTGAAGAGACTGGTCACCTATCGTGTAGAGGTGGAAGAGAAGGCCGGAGACATTTTTTTCTTGCACCGTGTATCAAGGGGAAGTACGGATCGCAGCTACGGAATTAACGTAGCCCGCATGGCCGGCATGCCTCGTTCGGTCATCCGCCGTTCCCTGAATCTCTTGGAGGACTTAGAGACCAGGGGAAATGGACCCAAGCAACTCGATCTGTTTAAGACCTTAGATTACGACACATCTCACTTGGACACAGACGCCGAGACGGCCGCAAGCGGTCTTGAAGAAGAGCTCTTGGCTCTCGATCTAAACAATCTTACGCCCCTTGAGGCGTTACAGACACTAGTCCTTTGGCAACAGAAGATCGCAAAGGAGGATGGGGACCATGACGCAGATTAGGGTATTACCTCCAGAGGTTGCGCACAAAATAGCTGCGGGTGAAGTTATTGAACGGCCGGCCTCATGCGTAAAAGAACTGGTAGAGAACTCTGTTGATGCCGGGGCAACACAAATTACAATCGAGATCAAAAACGGAGGACTCGAGTACATTCGTGTTCAGGACAATGGCGGGGGAATTCCTCAGGACGAACTCGAACTGGCCTTTCAACCCCATGCAACCAGTAAGATTGCTAAGGCAGAAGACCTTTTTGCCCTTTCGATCCTGGGATTCCGAGGCGAAGCCCTGCCGAGTATGGCCAGCATCAGCAAACTCATCTTAACATCCCGTCCTTTCGTGCAAGACAATGGATACAGGATCTGGCAAGACAAAGAACGCTGGATCGTTGAGCCAGTGGGAACGCCTCCGGGAACAACAGTAGAAATCCGGGAGCTTTTCTATAATGTTCCCGCTCGCCTGAAGTTCCTCAAGACACCTTCGACCGAACGAAGGCAGGTGCTGGATCTCAGCACTCGCTTAGCCCTAGCACATCCGCACATTGCATTCCGAGTTATAGCCGATGGCAAGACAGTCTTAGCCACCTCTGGTTCTGGTCGCCTGTTAGATGCGATCCTAATTGTGCAAGGAAAGAACATACAAGCCGAACTGGTTAAATTTCAAGACTCGTTCCCTTGGGGTCAGGTGCAAGGATATCTCGGTTCACCTCGATTAGCCAAGGGGAATCGTAGCGGTCAGATTTTTGTCATGAACGGACGCGTGATTCAGAATCACACCATGCGCGCTGCTCTCGAGAAAGCCTATGAGGGACGCTTACCTACCCGCACATTCCCCTGGGCCATCCTAACGGTAGAGCTCAATCCAGAGCTGGTGGACTGCAATGTCCATCCAGCGAAGGCAGAGGTTCGCTTTGCCCAAGATCAAACGATGTTCAGTGATCTACACCAGGCCATTCGCTCTGCGCTAACGAAGGAAAACCTAGCTCCAGCCCTCAGGCAAGAGGCTTCATCTGCTGCCACACCTCCCAGGCAAAGGCCACCTGCTGTACAAGCACAACTGACCTGGAAACCAGAAACCTGGGAACATATGGACGCAATCCTAAGAAACTACCGAGGCAACAGAGAGCAGGCAAGTCAGGTCAAGGAAAGTTTGACGGTGCAGGAGCCCAAGGCTACGTATCAGTCAGAGGAACCCTCCCAGGACGACAATGACGTACGTTTTCTGCTAAGGACTGGTCGAATCATTGGGCAGCTACATCAAAGCTATATCTTACTGGAGGTCCCACAGGGGCTGTGGATTTTGGATCAACATATTGTCCATGAACGGATCCTGGTGGAGCAACTTGAAGCTGCCTGGGAGACATCGACAATTCACGTCCAAGAGATCTTGCCCCAACACCTGGAGTTTACACCGAGTGAGGCGAGTCTCGTTGAAGATGCCATTGACCTCTTAGCAAGTTTCGGGCTTGAGCTTGAGCCCTTTGGTGGTAATAGCTTTATTCTCCGAGCCATCCCCAGCTCTTTAGCAGAAAGTGGCGGCAATTGGAAAGAAGAGATCCTAGAAATCGCGGCAACGTCGAAGAAAACCACCACCCAAAAAGAGCAGGCCCTGATCACCCTCGCCTGCAAAGGAGCGATTAAGGCTGGACAATATCTAGCGGAGGCAGAAATCCGGGATCTCTTATACGGCCTGAGCGAGACAGAGAACCCCTTTACCTGTCCCCATGGAAGGCCCATTATTATTCGCCTTGAGAATCAGGAATTATTGCGGCGTTTTGGTCGCACCTAGGAGTGAATGTTGTGGTGAAACAACAGGTTTTGGTCATTGTTGGCCCCACCGCAGTCGGGAAAACGGCCCTCAGCCTAGAGATAGCCTCAGAGCTTGAAGGAGAGATTATCTCTGCTGATTCCATGCAAGTCTATCGGGGTATGGATATTGGTACTGCTAAACCTAGCAGAGCTGAGAGACAGAGGGTTGTCCACCATATGCTGGATGTTGTGGATCCAGACGAACCGTTTAGTGTGGCAGATTATGTGAGCCAGGTCGAGGACATTCTAGTTCGGCTCAAGGAGCGGGGAAAACTGCCGCTCATCTCAGGAGGAACCGGATTGTACGTTGATGCGCTGCTTAAGGGGTTCTTGTTTCCAGATGCCTCGGCCGACGCAGAAATCCGAGATCGCCTGCAAGCCCAAGCCGCGATCGATCCCCTCAGTCTTTACGAGAGACTGAAGGAAGTCGATCCAATCAGCGCTGATAGATTACACCCCAACGATCTGCGCAGGATTATCAGAGCACTAGAAGTCTACGACCGAACCGGTGAGGCGATAAGTTCGCTGCAAAAGAAGAAGCAGACAAGTGAACGACCCTACCAACCACTTTATATCGGACTTTTGAGAGACAGAGCGGAGCTCTATGCCAGAGTGGACTCTCGGGTGGATATGATGATTGAAGAGGGACTCATTGACGAAGTGGAGTTGCTACTCAAGGCTTATCCCGAGCAGCCAACGGCCCTGCAAGCTCTTGGTTACAAGGAAATCGCCTATTATCTGCGAGGGGAAATGACGCTTGGCGATGCTGTGGAGCTCCTCAAGAGAGATACACGCCGCTATGCGAAACGTCAATTGTCATGGTTTAAGCGCAACAAGGACATCCATTGGTTCAACTGTAGTGAAATGCCTTACGAAGCAGTTAAAGGGCAGATCCATTCTTTGTGGGATGCATTTTCCAGGGAACCTTCCTAGCCCCAATGGCGTATAGATAGTGGGGAGGGGCAGGAGGTGTATGTCTATGAAGCCCGAGTCAGCCTTTCAAGGACTCGAAGCCAGCCAAAGAATACAGCTTCGCAAGCTACAGGAACAGCTAGACTCCTTAATCGGTTTGCAGTCAGTAAAACGAGTGATCGACGAGATCCAAGCTTTCGCCTTGATTCAGAAATATCGGGAACAACTTAACATGACCTGTGAGCCTATGAGTCTACATACAATCTTTACGGGAAACCCGGGAACTGGTAAGACGACGGTTGCCCGCATACTTGGGAAGATGCTCAAAGAGATCGGTATACTTGAGAATGGGCATACCGTAGAAGTTGAGCGGGCTGACTTGGTAGCCCAGTACATCGGCCAGACAGCTCAAAAAACGAGGGAGGTCCTCAAACGAGCATCAGGAGGTCTTCTCTTCATTGATGAAGCTTATTCTCTTGCCCGAGGAGGCGGCCGGGATTTTGGCAAGGAGGCCATAGATACCCTCGTCAAGGCAATGGAAGACCAGCGGGACAGACTGGTTGTTATTCTGGCCGGCTATCCTAGACCCATGGAAGAGTTCCTCGCTACCAACCCTGGTTTGCGATCTCGTTTTCCGGTTACGATCGCCTTCCCTGATTATTCGGATATCGAACTCTACAAGATCGCCCTTGGTATGCTCAAGGACAGGGAATATACCCTTACAGCCCATGCAGAACAAGAGTTGATACGGGAAATCCGACGGATTCGAAATGGCGATCCAGCAACGTTTGGCAACGCCAGGGCAGTACGAAACCTGGTAGAACAGCTCATGCGGCGACAAGCCGTCCGTCTTGCCCGCAAACAAGATATAACCAGAGGGGAATTAACGGTAATCACGCCAGCTGATTTCCGATGAATGTACCGTTGGAGAAGGATTTGTACCCACTGATACCGAACCATAAAAAACTATGCAACTTCAGGAGGACAATCGAAGTGTATACCATCGCTTATGAATTCGAAACAGAAGAAGAAATGCGGCTTGTAGCTGACCAACTTTGGAATAAACACGGAATTACCGGTGAGTTTGAGATGTATCAAAGCCCCAACGGCAAGTTCCGTCTACAGATATATTCTGAGAAGCAAATCAGAGACGGCGTCTTAGAAAAAATACCGGGGAAAGCTGTGCAAGTTAAGGGAAATTTCGGAGTCCCTGCGCCGAAAGAGGTTCTCAGTGAAGACAATTAGTGCTGCTAAAGAAAAGATTATCCCGTACCTGACCCCGGTAAACGAGATTGCCCTAGCAAATCAGGAAAAAGTCCTTAAGGCATTTCATGCTGCTAGAGTGGGAAGCCATTGTTTCACTGACTCTACAGGCTACGCCTATTCCGATCAGGGGCGTGAAACCCTAGAGGAGGTTTATGCGAACGTATTTCGGGCCGAAGCGGCACTGGTCAGACCACAGATCGTCTCTGGAACCCACGCAATCTCTATCTGTTTGTCTATCCTCGAACCCGGTGAGGAGCTTTTGTCAGCTAGTGGAGCGCCTTATGATACACTTCAAGCAGTCATCGGTGTGCGTGGAGATTCCCCCAGGAGCCTGACCAAGAGGGGCATTATCTACAAAGAGGTGCCGTTACGGGATGATCTCTCCCTTGATCTCACCGGCATTACCGCTGCTGTTTCCGCGAACACCAAGATGGTGATGCTACAGCGTTCAAGAGGTTATAGCTGGAGACCTGCCTTGCGCATTTCCGATCTAGCAGAGGCCGTGCGAGCTATTCGGGCAAAGAACTCCGAGTGCATCATTTTTGTAGATAATTGCTATGGAGAATTTGTTGAATACTTTGAGCCCCTGGAGGTAGGGGTCGATTTGATCGCTGGATCGCTGATCAAGAACCCCGGTGGTACCTTGGCTACCAGTGGCGGATATATTGCCGGAAGAGAGGATCTTGTCAACCTTTGCGGAGAGATCCTCACTGCGCCGAGCCTAGGAAGCAAATTGGGGGCAATGTTTGGAGTAACGAGGGAGATCCTTCACGGTCTCTTCTTGGCACCTCATGTAGTAGGTGAAGCGGTGAGTGCTGCCATTTTAGCAGCTCAGGTCTTCAGCGACCTTGGCTATGCAGTGTCGCCCGAGGCACAAGATACGCGTTCAGATATTGTACAAGCTATTCGATTCAACTCCAAGGAGGAGTTGCTCCGGTTTTGTCATGGGATCCAAAAGGCTGCACCGATCGATGCGCATTACATGCCGGTACCGAGCTTAATGCCTGGTTATGTCCATGAGGTTGTCATGGCTGGAGGGACATTTATCCAAGGTTCATCCATTGAACTGAGTGCTGATGCACCGCTGCGTGAACCTTATATCGGATATCTTCAGGGCGGAATGTCTAGACAGCATGCGGAAATTGGGTTAAAGTATGCTTTACAGGAGATGGGTCTTGGCGTAGACTAAGTTTTCCTGACCAGGATTGGAGGAGGACTCATTGGATATTACCAATTTTGAAATTGCAGTTAGGCTCGTGCTTGCTTTGGTGCTAGGCGGTCTAATTGGTTTAGAACGAGAAAGCATGGGGCGTCCCGCGGGCTTTCGCACACATATTCTCGTGAGTGTGGGATCCGCTCTGATCATGATTATGTCTGCCTATGCCTTCTCAGATGGCTTTACAGGTCGCTATGATCCTGGCCGTATTGCGGCCCAAGTAGTAAGTGGTATTGGTTTCCTTGGCGCAGGAACGATTATGCGCGAGGGAGCGAACGTTCGGGGTCTGACAACGGCTGCGAGTTTGTGGACAGTGGCAGGTATTGGTCTTGCAGTCGGTTCAGGCTTCTATTTTCCAGCCGTCCTGGCAACATTCCTCGTCGTGTTGACTCTTGTTGTCCTCAATCAACTTGAATGGAATTATTTGAGTACCAAACATGAAATCATGACTCTGCTCATTCAGGACACGCCAGGACAGCTTGCTCGAGTGTTTGCAGTCTTGGCTAAGTACGATGTGGATGTCTTCAATGTTGAGCTATCTTCTGATGATGCTGGCGAGGCGAAACTCGACCTAGAGGTTGAGATCTCTCAAAAATACAGTAGGGTCAAAATCATCGAGGATCTCGTCTCGACTCCCGGTGTCAAACGAGCTAGTTATATGTAAGGATTGATAACCATGAGCAAAGTGCTTCTAGTCAATGATGACGGTTTGTTTGCGCCAGGTCTAGCCGCTCTGAGGAAGAGTGTCAAAGAGTCAAGCGCGATTACGGTGATAGCGCCAGACCAAGAAAAGAGTGGAATGAGCCAAGCTATTACGGTGAATCAGCCCCTCCGCCTCTCTGAAGTGGAGCGTGGTTATATGCTAGACGGTACACCTGCTGACTGTGTCAAAATGGGGCTCCAGGGTCTCAAACTTACTCCCGATTTCATTCTTTCAGGCATTAATAATGGTTCAAATCTAGGTTGGGATGTTTTGTATTCGGGGACCGTCGGTGCTGCTATGGAAGGCGCGCTTCATGCCGTGCCAAGCTTGGCTTTTTCCCTTTGCGGTAGAGCGACACCTGAGTCATTTGAGATAGCCTCGACGATTGTACACAGACTTCTCTATGAACAACCGGGTTTTCTGATCCGATCCGAGTTAATCCCAGCAGGAGGTATCCTGAACGTCAACATTCCAGCCCTGCCCATGGACAAAATCAAAGGATTACGCCTAACACGCCTTGGCGTTCGTAATTACGATGGCGTGATGCAGCGGCGAACCGACCCCCGGGGCAACGATTATTACTGGATGGGCGGGGTACCAATCCCCCCAGATTCGGATGAGTTAGACCTAGATGTAGTCGCGGTGGAACAAGGCTATGTTTCCATTACACCTCTCAAGTGTGATACAACGTTCTTTGAAGCGATACCTGGCTTACTGGGAGAACTGAATGGCGAGTAGGCATTAGATGGGGAGTTTCCCCATCTTTTTTGTATAACCAATACCTAGGCGAGCGATACTATAGATAGGAGTAGGGGGGGAACAGATGGCTAAGAATCCTGTGGACTTTGCTGGATTGGCTCGTTACATCGGATCCATGTCAAAGGACGATCAGATGTGTGATTTCTATGAGGTAGAGATTGATGGGAACATAAGCTATGTCTACGTTCCTGTCGGTGCGGTTGTCGACGAAGAAGCTCCGTAAGCTGTTTTTTCCGATACTATGCAGGAGAAAGACCCATGCGTGCCAAAGTTAGTGTCCAGAGCTAAGTTATGGTTGGAGGCGATACGATGGGCTTTCTCGACAGACTTTTTCCAAACCTCGGAAAGAGTAGTGCGAAGGGTAAATCCGGTTATACTAGGATCGAAGGGCAACATGGACTTTGGTTCTATGTTCAGTGTGATAGGTGTGGTGAGAAAATTGCTGTCCGACTCCGGACAACAAGTGAGATTCAAAGGCGGGAAGGACCCGATAAAGACGAAGGTCCGGGACAGTTCTTTGTCAGAAAGACAATTGTGGGTTCGCAGTGTTATCAGCGAATTGAAGCGACTGTGGATTTTGATGCGAAGTACAATGTTGTTGAGGCTGACATCGACCATGGTAAACTCATTACGTATCAAGAATATCAAAAAGAGACGAGCGATAGATAGCTCGTCTCTTTATTTTTTGCCTTAGTGGATCTTACGAAAGACTCCAATAACCTTACCCAAGATAGAAACATCGTCAGAGTAAATCGGTTCCATAGTCGGATTCGCTGGCTGCAATCGGATCCGGTCACCCTCATGGAAAAACCGCTTTACAGTGGCTTCTTCGCCATTTAGCAGTGCAACCACTATCTCTCCATTAAAGGCCGTTTCCTGCTCGCTAACCAGGACATAGTCGCCATCGAGGATCCCAGCTTCGATCATGCTGTCACCCTTGATTCGCAAAATGAAGACATCCTCATGATCCACAAAATCCCTCGGAATAGGGAAGTACTCTTCGATATTCTCTACGGCCAAGATGGGCATCCCAGCGGTTACCCGACCGAGTACTGGCACGTCCAGGGACCGAATCTTAGGTACATTGAGGTCATCTAGTATTTCAATCGTCCGGGGCTTGGAAGGATCCCGCCTAATGTATCCTAATTCTTCGAGTTTCATGAGATGGCCATGTACAGTGGAGCTACTCTTTAGGCCTACTGCCTTCCCTATCTCCCGAACCGATGGGGGATACCCCTTGGCAGCAACCTCATCCTTAATAAACTCTAGAATCTTCCGGCGACGCTCCGACATTTTACTCATATAAAGACCCTCCCAAGGCTTGTTTTGACTTTGTGAGTCAATTATAACATAGCGCACAATAAAAGGTCAAACAATTGTTCTGAAACGTCTTGACAAAACAAGTGTTCTGGTATACAGTAGAGACACATACAGAACATTCGTTCCCAGGAGGGATAATGATGAACCATAAAGTCTACGATCGCATCAACACGATTTCAGCCATCTGCTTGTTGATTGTCTTGGTTGCTGGATCCGTTGCAGTTGTCGGTAAGATCGTTGTCACAAAGACAACGGATTTCTTCGTTGATTACACCTATGCGGAAGTCGTGGTACAACCAGGCGATACACTATGGTCCATTGCTAAAGCCCAAGTTCCACATGAAGACCCCAGAGTTGTTGTTGGAGCGTTGCGGGATCTGAATGAGCTCAAGTCAGCAGACATTTTCCCTGGACAGGTATTGACAGTCTTGGTAAGAGAAAATGTACAACCGCTGCAATTGGCCAAGGGCAATACTGCTCATTAACATTTGACTAAAAAATCCATACAGATCAATACAGAGATTCATCAAAGAGACCGCATGCCGGTCTTTTTTTGCTGCATAGGGCGTTTTTACCCATAGATTTACCCTAGAAGCAAAAGAAGTCGCCTGAAATCGGCCTCTATGGACGTCGTTTAGCTGGGGTTTTAGAGCAACCCAGGAAGCTCCGTGAAAGTAATATCTGCAAGTGTTGATCTAGTAGTAAGCAATAAATCTGGTTTTCCATTTGGCCGATGACTACCTATACTCTGAGAAACTCATTGAACTTCGCATAAGGGATATTATGTAAACCTAATAGTTTTTTATTAAGACGAAGGAGATCGCCTCCCTCGTCTTGGAATCTCGTAGCATGAGTTACAACTCGTATCATTATAACCTATAGTGGTCATGGATCGCAAAACCAGCTCTTTGTACTAGCCCGATAATTCGGCACTGTCTCCTTCCGAGAACCAAACTCTCCACTGGAAAGATTGTCGGTTCAAGTCCGGCCCCCGCAACCAACAGAATTCAGCACCTAGAACCTATCTTTGATCGCCCGGATAAAGTCCGAAAAATCTTCTAGGCGGTGTTCTATAATGCTCTGCAAAATCTTCAAGTTGATTTGCTGATCATCATGAACCGCTATATTGCGAAATCCGATCATGGCACTTAGTCGTCCTAGCATGACTTCATCGATAACTTCTCTTCTGAAGGTTCAGCGCGATGGAGTCTTGCTTAGTGTAATTCTGCAAACTCATCTGGTCACCGGCATATTCTTCTCTGACTCTCTGCAGACATCGTTCAATCGTCGCAACCTTGTTTAGCACAACATCCCCCATTATAGACTGATCCCTCCTCCCGAATAGCGTCAAGGATGACCTTCCGTTCCTCATTTAGCTTGGCATAATCTTTCAAGATAGGCATTTCTAGGTACCCCTTGACGTTTTTGTCCCCACAGTAGATCAACTCTCCACGTGCGATCACCTGAGCTCGGAACACGGTAGAAGCTGATTTGAGGTCCACTAGATCTACATCGCGCCTCAGCCGCTGCGCTAGTTCGTTGGCTAGGAGAAAAAGAGTGTACGGGTCACTCTCGTCAGCACCATGGATAGCTAAGTCGATGTCGCTGTCGCTACGGCCTTCGGCGCGGGCAAATGAGCCGTAGAGGTAGATCAGCTCCGGATTCAGCTTGTCTAACAAGAACTGAACGATGGTGTCTTTCGTATCCTGCGGCAGTTCCATCGATCCACTCCTTTCCGCGCCCTATCATCGTGCCACAGAGCTGCTGTTTGGCTCTGATGTGAATTCCACACAGAGCCGGATATGATCCGACCTAAGTCTACAACCCCATATTCATGACTTTTCGGACTTCTTCTAAGGTTTGGATTGCTTCTTCCCTGGCTGCCTTAACCCCATCTAACAGGACTTGACGAATGTAGCCGGGATCCTGCTCAAGCTCCTTACGTCTAGCCCGGTGAGGTCTGAAGTATTCGTTAATGGATTCGGTGAGCATCTTCTTGAGCTGTCCTCCCCCACCATCCCCTATCTTAGCCGCGATCTCCTCAGGTGTCCTTCCGGTACAGAGGGAAATCAGCATCAAGAGATTGGCCACCTCCGGACGATTCTCTGGATCATAGGTGATATTACGATCCGAATCCGTTTTCGCCCGCTTGATGAGCTTCGCAGTTTCATCTTCCGTAGCACTGAGCATGATCGTATTATTACGACTCTTACTCATCTTTTGACCGCCATCGAGGCCCAAGATAATGGGTGCTTGGCTCAAAAGGGGTTGCGGTTCGGGAAACACTGGCTCGTCCTTAGCGAAACGATGGTTAAAACGACGGGCAATCGTCCTGGTGAGTTCTAAGTGAGGTAGTTGATCTTTCCCCACCGGTACCACTGTTCCTTTACAGAACAGAATGTCGGCTGCTTGATGCACTGGATAGGTATACATTCCTGCATTGATGTTCTTTTGACCCGATGCCACAATCTCCTCTTTGACGGTGGGGTTGCGATCGAGTTCAGCATTGCTCACCAGAGTCAAAAACGGCAGTAATAATTGGTTCAATTCAGGCACATGACTATGGGGAAAGATAAAGGTCTTACCATCGGAGGGATCAATACCTGCAGCTAGGTAATCGATGGTCAACTCCCGCACATTCTCGGCGATGCCTTCAAAGGTGTCCCGATCGGTAAGAACCTGATAGTCGGCAATGACAATATAGGTCGGAACACCGAGTTTGTGGAGGCGCACTCGATTTTGGAGAGAACCAAAGAAATGGCCGATGTGTAATCTACCAGTGGGCCGATCACCTGTTAAGATCTTGTGCTTGTCTGGATTCTTCTGTAGATCTTCTTCTAGTATTCTGCTCTTCACTACTGCGGCTTCAAAGGAACCATAATCGATATGTTCAGTTGTCATCAGTATCATCCCTTCCTATTTTACAATCTGCTTCCTTCCTGGCTGGCATGCACTTCAGAAGGTATTTCCGGCTCTGAGGAGAACCATAGCATAGTACGTATGAATTATTTCGGAGGTGTGGTATGCATTCAATCAGGAATAAACGCGGCTACATCTGTGACATGGATGGTGTAATCTATCACGGAAATCGCCTTTTAGACGGAGCTAAAGAATTTGTTCAATGGCTTCTTGACAATGATAAGCTCTTTCTTTTTCTAACCAACAGTAGTGAACGGAGCCCCCGGGAACTCCAAGAAAAACTCGCACGTATGGGCCTTTCTGTGACCGAAGACCACTTTTACACAAGTGCTTTGGCTACTGCTTCGTTCCTAGCCAGTCAAAAACCAAATGGAAGTGCCTATGTGATCGGTGAGGCTGGACTTGTAAAAGCCCTTTACGATGTAGGATTCTCCATGAATGACGTCAATCCCGACTATGTCGTCGTAGGTGAAACGCGCAATTACAACTACAACCACATGGAAAAAGCGGTACAACTCGTATCCAAAGGCGCTTTACTTATCGGCACCAACCCTGATCTAACGGGTCCTACTGAATCCGGTATTGCCCCCGCCTGTAGAGCTCTCATAGCACCTATTGAAATGGCCACCTACAGAAAGGCATATTTTGTGGGAAAACCTAACCCCATCATGATGCGGCAAGCGCAAAAGCGCTTAGGTTGCGCAGCTTCAGAGACTGTAATCATTGGCGATCGCATGGATACCGATATTATTGCCGGTATCGAATCAGAAATCGAGACAGTACTTGTACTCTCTGGTGTCTCCAGTGAAAACACTCCGAACCTTTTCCCCTACAGGCCGGATCACGTTCTAAATGGTGTTGGAGATATTCCATCGTAATACCTTCCCAATCAGGAGCTTCCTGGTTGGGATTTTCTTGTACAAAAAAACGCCCCTCAATAGGGACGATTGAACCGCGGTGCCACCCTGCTTGATCGCTTATTCGCGATCCGCTCTTTCCTTTTAACGGAGGAAACCCGGTTAGACCTATCTCGTTCTTTGTATTCGGCCCAACGACTCCAAGGTCCATTCCCTTCGCATCTGCTTCGATATTCCACCACACTATCGACTCTCTAGGCCAGAGCGGCGAAGGTACTACTCCTCTTCCCAGTCTTTGACTATATTGCCATTATACCCGCTATAGCACGGTAAAGTCAAGATTGAGGGCTATTAGTACCAGGTCATATATTCGGTCTGAAGGAATGATCCAGCGTATAGCGAAATCTCCATCGAGTAATGTCAGGAAGGATGACAGCATGACTAGGAAAATCAAGCTTTTTACTGATAGTGCGGCAGATTTGCCCCAAGTCTATCGATACCGCTATGACATCGGTCTTGTACCTTTGAGTGTCGTTTTTGGAGATGACGAGTATAAAGACGGTGTGACACTCTCCCATGCCGAGTTTTGGGCGAAGTTACAGGAATCGAAGGAACTTCCTTCGACTAATCAGGCAAATCCCAACGACTTTGTAGAGGCCTTCACTCCCTACATTGAACAAGGATACACCATTTTGTACGTGGGCCTATCGGCTCGACTAAGCGGCACACTCCAAAGCGCTGTTTTGGCCAAAGAGCTGATCAATTCGGAGGAGATCCATGTCTTCGATTCCAAGACGGCATCCATTGGTGAAACTCTGCTACTCATAACCGCAGGTGAGATGATTAAGAGTGGCGAGTCGCTTGATGCGATCTGTAGCGCCCTAGAACGGCAAAGAGAAGAAGCCTTCGCCTATTTCACCATCGATTCCCTCACCCATCTCGTAAAGGGAGGGCGCCTCACCAAGACGCAAGGTATTGTCGGGTCTGTTTTGAACGTCAAGCCGATCCTGCAGGTTACACCGGAAGGGACAATCGAGGTTGCAGAAAAGGTTCGTTCAACAAAGAAAGCCTTGCAAACAATGGTTAGCAAGGCAAAAGAACGAGATATCGACTTATCGCAAAAGCGCGTGGCTATCGTTCACACTTGGGGTGCTGACACAGTCTCCGAGCTCATAGAGTTAGTGAAAACAGAGCTAGCACCAGCCGAGATTGTAGAAGGGCTAATTGGACCCACCATCGGAACCCATGCGGGACCGGGCGGCATTGCACTTTTCTTTTAGACTCTTAGCAATGGGAATATTGGCATCGGCTAGATCATAGGTATCTAGCTCGGTGCAGTCTACCCAGGCGCAGCCAGAATGTACCCTGAGGGTTATTTCGCCGGAGACCTGGGTAGCCAGATAACCGACCACAAGAAAATCTCCGTGCTCATAATGGGAATGAACAGCTTGGAAGATCTCGTCAACTTTGATTGTAATCCCGAGCTCTTCCTGGATTTCCCGGACAAGACACTCTTCAGGAGTCTCTCCATTCTCAATTTTTCCACCCGGGAACTCCCACTTACCTGCAAGGGCTCCCTCCTTGCGCTGGCAAAGCAATACTTCATCGCCGCGTTGAATAATCGCTGCCATGACAGGCAAAGGCATTTTCATGACCTCCAAACATAGCGTTTCCACACAAAAGACCGGTCTAGAACCGGTCTTCGAATTTACATTGGTTGCGGGGGCCGGATTTGAACCGACAACCTTCGGGTTATGAGCCCGACGAGCTACCAGACTGCTCCACCCCGCGATGCAAGTATAATGATACTCTATTTTTGCGTTCTTGTCAAGCAATCCACTTGTCAAGCCTTTGGGCAAGCATCTCTTTAGGCATCACGCCAACGAGTCGATCGACAGGCTGGCCATCCTTAAAGATAATCATGGTAGGAATACTCAGAATCTCGAACTGAGCGGCAGTGGCCTGATTGGCATCTACGTCAAGCTTGGCGATACGTGCCTTTCCTTCGTAATCCTTGGCCAAACCCTCAATGGCAGGAGCTATCATACGACATGGTCCACACCAGGCGGCCCAAAAGTCGACAAAGGCAACACCTTTGTGGTCTAAGATTTCGCTTTGAAAATTCTGATCCGTCACGGTCATTGGCATTTGAACATCCTCCTTTGTTTCTAATCCAAGTAGATTATATACCCCCCGGGGGTATATGTCAAGTGTTAGACGACTAACTTTACCGCGCAGGAGGGTTGTCTCTTGCAGGTCAGAATCGTCTGGCTATCTGAGTATGTCAGGTACATGGGCGATCCACAAGTGGGACAGCCATGGGTAACGGCTTTCGGGTATTCGATTTGGCTCTGCCCGGTGGAGTACTCTTGCAGATGCCGAAACACTTCCACTAGAAGCATCACATCGTCCCGGGCTCGATGGGCGTTCGCGTAGGAGTCTTGCAGTCCAAAGTGATACATGAGATTACTCAAGCGATGACTACCGCCTCCTTCTGGGTAAATGCACAGTTTAGGGAACAAACTCCGGCTGATGTCCAGGGTATCGATGCCACCTCCACCCATCTCCAAGAGATTGTTCCGCCTGAACATAGCATTGAGAAACCTCAGATCAAAGGGGAGATTATGAGCTACTGGTGTTCCGAAACCCACAAACTCTCGAATTTCAACAGCGACTTCACGTTCCGTAGGAGCGTCCAGTAGATCGCTATCTTTGAGGCCTGTTATCTCTGTTATCTTCTCAGGTAAAGGACGTTCCGGGTTGATCAACGTCTCGTATTCTTCTACCTCTCCACTCTTGCTCAAGGAGAGCACAAAGATCTCAATGATCCGGTCGCGATTACCATCTAGACCAGTTGTCTCCACGTCAAAAAACACTAAACGTTCAGGAATCGTTATCAATCCTTCCTAGGGAACTACCTTTAGAGTTTCTCCCAAGAAAGGAAAATCCCTCCTGGTCACAACAAAGCAACAAGGAGAGACTGTCTCTACTCTATCTAGTCTTCATAGTCATAGATCCGCTTTTCTCCAGTGAGCTTTTGGATCTCTGTAATGTTCTGTGTTACTTCGAGGGTGCCACGATACTTGCCATCTTGATCACGCACGGCAAAATACCGGATGTAGAGCATCGTGCCCTTCATATTAATCCAAAAATCGGCAGTGTCCTTACGACCGCTCTTAAAGTCCTCCAGTATTCGTTCCACAACACCCATACTCGAAGGTGGATGACAGAATTGCACCTTGCGACCAATGACAGCACGTGTGCGTTCAAAGAAGCGTTCCTTACCCAAAGAGAAATAAGCAACTTCATCTTTCTCGTCCACGAAGGTAATATCAATCGGCAAGTGTGTCAGAACCAGATTGATCTGCTCAGGTGTCAAGACGCCAATGTCTAGATCAATTCCAGCTAGCCCGAGCCCAGAAATCGCTGCTGTAGCTAGTCCATCCTTCTTCTTATACTGTGTTGCCATGGGATCCTTGAGTTGAGCTGTAATTTCCTTCCACTCGTCTTCGGTAAAGGTTTCAAGGCATAGAGGGAAGAGAATGTTCTCTTCTTTGTAGACCATCTCCGAAACGTCATTGAGGACCGGCAGAACAAGATTACCAATCTCTACTGCAAGTGTACGAGAGGCTACCTTTTCCTTTGCGTTCTCAATCACTTGTGAGACATCCTTCAGTGAGGCGCGAATCTCGTCATGCGTTCCCCACATCACGGAAGAAGGTCCACTGATCCCGTAGCGTTCTAGATAAGGAAAGAGGATGTTCTCCTTCTTGGAATAGTGTTGATCAACCGTGAGCAGCTGTTGGTGCTTGGCATCCCATTCAGCTAGCAGGCCGTCTATGTTCGTGCCATCTTTTGCATCACTGATTGAAGCAACGATGGCTTGGATATCCTTAACCAACTGGGTAATAACTTCGTTCTCTTCTTTCAGGGGATCCAGAGTCCGTCCAGCCACCTTCATTTGCCCTGCTTTGGCATCGACAGCGGCAAATTGCTTGTCCAAGGACTCCTTAAATACTGCTACGTGAACATCACAGAGCTTTTGCACTTCTTCAACTGGCAGGCCTTCGTTAATCAGACTCTGCTCAATCTCGGCAATTTCTGCAGCACCCACTTGATCCAAGAGCTCACCAAACCTATCTTTGACGTCCTCTGGGTCAACCCCGGCGTGAAGATCGCGGATAATTCCTTTTAGGATCTCCTGACGGTGCTTACGGTTGTCAATCAACTCACTCATGAGCATAACCTCCTTGATTTTAGCATCACCAATTTTGCTCTAGCTAATTATAAGTTGTATACTTAGGAATTATTCTCTATCCCTCAGTATTCTCCTTCTAGTCAAGAAAGATTTTTCGCGTTTAATTGTCAGAAAGACGGGTAGCCTAATAGCGTAAAAATCTTCTAAAGGAGGTTCATAATGTATCAAAACCAATACTCACAACAGAAGAGAATGAATCAGCCTCCACGGGTTTTGTCCACAAAAGATGATGCGTACTTAACGGATGCACTCTCTTGGGAGCTCCTAGCTGCCAAGAAGGCACACAGCTTCGCATCACAGTGCTCTGATCAGCAGGTGAAGCATCAAGTAGAACAACTCTGCCAGCTGCACCAGCAGCACTACAATATCCTGCTGAACCATCTATCACCGTACCAGCAAGATTACGAGAACCAGACCTACCCACACTTCCACAACTAGTAAGGAGGATCAGGATGAATAATAATCGTGGTTCCTATGGCGGATATCAGCCGAGTTATGGTGGTTCAGGCAGTCCAACGATTAAGAACCCATCAACGTATGTTCAGAAGGGAACCGAGTTCAATGACCGGGACCGTCTAAATGATATGTTAGCGACCGAAAAGTGGCTCACCGACGGATTCAATGTCTTCGTTCGGGAAACGAGTCACCAAGAGCTGCATCAAGATGTACTACGTATATTGAATGAGACCCATCATGCTTGCCGAGACATATTCAACCTTATGTTCGAAAAAGGGTGGTATTCGCTCCATCCAGAGCAACCCAGTAACATTGCAGACCATTTTCAGAAGTTCTCCGGCTACCAGAGTCAATTCCCCTCCCATAGTACACCTTCGTACAACCAGTACCAATCGGGAGTAGGTCAGCACCCAAGAGATTACTAAACCGGAAAGATCCAAAAGAGGATATAGACAACATCATTCTATATCCTCTTCTTGTTAGAACTCTTATCTCTTAATGGTTTTCTTAATGTATTTTTCGACGGCTTCCACAGTAAAGCCTAGAAGTTCGGCCACCTGGGCGCCTGGACCGCTCGCGCCAAAACGATTGAGATCGTAGACATGTACAGGTCCATTCGGATTTATAGCATGCCAACCGGCTCCGACACCGAGCTCCATAGCAAAGACAGGGACGTCTTGCGGTATAACCTTGGCTTGGTACATGGGATCCTGACTGAGATAGAGTTCACGGCTGGGCACCGAGACAACGCGGACGCCAAAACCCTTCTCCTCAATCTTCTCAGCTACCTTAACGGCTAGGCTCACTTCACTACCAGAGGCAACCATTACAAGCCCAAGTTCCTCTTGTTCTTCCCGTAGGACATATCCTCCCCTGGTGAAGTCCCAATTCTGTGGTTTCTCCAAGGCTGGTAAGTTTTGCCGCGTCAAGACCAAGGCCGTTGGACCATTCTTGCGCTTCATCGCTTCAACCCAGCTCCAGGCAGTTTCTTCTGCATCTGCAGGACGATAGACCCGTAGATTCGGTATGAGCCTCAAGGACTCGGTATGTTCCATTGGTTGGTGTGTAGGTCCATCTTCGCCTACATACGCTGAATCATGCGTGAAGATGTAGATCACAGGTAGCTTCATTAATGCTGCTAAACGTATACTTGGCCGCATGTAGTCTGAGAAGACCAGGAATGTCGCACCAAAGACACGGAAATGACCATAGAGGGCTAGACCATTTAATATGCCTCCCATGCCATGTTCCCGCACACCGAAGCTAAAGTTGCGACCGCTGAAATCGTCTGCACGAATGACTCCCTCACCATGCAAGAAACTATTGTTCGATGGAGCAAGGTCTGCCGAACCACCAACGAGATTGGGAACAAGCTTCGCAACAGCGTTAAGGGCCTGCCCACTCGCGACTCTTGTGGCTATATTTGTGTCTGGTCCGAACAGAGAGAGAACTTCATCGAGATTGGGCAGTGTTCCATCCATCCATGTGTTCCAATCTTCGGCGAGCTGTGGGTTTTCTTTGGCCCATGTGGCAAAGAGTCCATTCCATTCTTCTTCTAGCCCCTGGCCCCTTTGAGCCATCAATTCTGGAAGATTATGGAGTTCCTCGGGGACATAAAAATCCTGATCTGTTGGAAGGCCTAGAGCAGTCTTTAGTCCAACGATCTCCTCTGCGCCAAGGGGAGCACCGTGTGAAGCTGAAGTACCCACCTTCGTGGGTGCGCCTTTAGCAATCTGCGTATGAGCAATGATCAGAGTTGGTTGGTCTTGGTTTAGCTGAGCTTCCCTCAGGGCTTGTTGCACTTCAGGAATGCTATGCCCATCGATCTCCAGCACTTGCCAACCATAGGCCTGATACCTGTCCCTAACAGACTCGCTGAAGGCCAGATCGGTACCTCCCTCAATGGTAATCTGGTTGGAGTCATAGACCATAATGAGTTTACCGAGCTTGAGGTGGCCAGCCAAAGAGGATGCCTCAGCGCTGACCCCTTCCATCAGGTCACCGTCTCCTGCTAGCACATATGTGTAGTGATTAACGATCTCCAAACCTGGCCTGTTAAAACGCGCTGCGGCCAGTTTCTCGCCAATCGCCATTCCGACTGCGTTGGCAATTCCCTGTCCCAAGGGACCGGTGGTGGTCTCCACTCCATCGGTATCGCCATATTCAGGATGCCCAGGGGTGTTGGAGCCGAGCTGTCTGAACTCTTTTAGATCATCCATGGAGACCTGATAACCAGCCAGATGCAAGAGGGAGTAAAGAAGCATCGACCCATGGCCGCCTGACAAGATAAAACGGTCTCTATTGGGCCAGCTAGAGTTGGCCGGGTTATGCTTCAGCGTGTCAAAGTATAATACCGTACCAATGTCCGCAAGACCTAAAGGTGCTCCTGGGTGTCCAGAATTCGCCTTTTGCACAGCATCCGCCGATAGCCCCCTGACTACATTCGCTATTCTCTGTAGATCCATTCAATCACCTCTTCAACTTAGTTTCGAATCACTTCAACGAGTTGTCCATTGCCCAGGATAGCCGCATTGGCCTCATCCGTATCAATATGCATCTCTAAGACAAAGTCGTTACGGACACGGACTAACACATTGTCAAATGTCACGCCCCGTTCGCCACCAACACGCACCGAAACCATGTCTTTGTCCTTCACTCCAAAAGACTCGGCATCCGCTTCGCTCATATGAATATGACGATGGGCAATAATGACACCCTTATCTAAGGTAACCTTGCCCTTGGGGCCAACGAGGGTTAACCCTGGTGAACCTTCCAGTGAGCCCGAGTCACGGACTGGTGGTTTCACACCGAGGGCAAAGGAATCCGTGCGCGAGATCTCCACTTGTGTTTCCTTACGCGTCGGCCCTAGAATACGTACGTTAGCCATAGAGGATTTCGGACCCTCGATCGTAACTGTTTCTTCAGCCGCATATTGGCCTGTTTGGGATAAGTCATTTCTAATTGTCAGGCTGTATCCAGCACCGAACAATGTTTCTAAATCCTGTTGCGATAGGTGAATATGTCTGTTGGAGACACCAACAGGCACCTTTCCTAGAACTTGTATAGCCAAATGTCCCACTCCTTTATTATGTCTTCCGAAGTAAATAGTTAGACAGGCGGGAGGGAAATCCTCCCCAAAACTGGTTGACCGAAGGCGGTTCCTGTGCTATTATTATAGATGTTCGCAGGGGAGTAGCTCAATTGGTAGAGCACCGGTCTCCAAAACCGGGTGTTGCGGGTTCGATTCCTGTCTCCCCTGCCACTTATAATAAAAGCCTTTGTAAAGCGTGTTCTAGATTTTCCTGGAATACGCTTTTTTGCGTATTTTGTAGAACGAGTCCAAAACGCCCCATATTTCTTTGTCAATGTACAAATAGTGCAAGGAATATTCTTCCCAATACGTTCGTTTCCTGTCTCCGGGCTTATTCTATACTAGAAATCCATTCCAGTCCATGGATCTGGTTTTTTTGTTAAGAAGGCCCCTTTGGGGAAGGCTACGTCAAAGGGGAGTTTTCCATGCGATACGAAGATACACCACCATATATCCTACTACGCAAATTCGTGTTAACAATGCCTAGAGTGAAAAACGCACTACGAAGATGGGCACGTTTGACGGATCGTATGCCAGAACTCCTTCGAACCCAAGCTCTGTCAAGCATTGAGCACAAGGCCTTTCATTGCTTGGGAGGCTCCATTTATGCTCACTACCCCGGAGTTGATCGCGACACGATGATCTGCCTGATTGTCGCGTTTCAAACCCTCAGCGATTATCTTGATAACCTCTGTGATCGCTTACAGATTAGCGATCCGGATGCGTTCCGCCTTCTCCATACCAGTTTCACCGATGCCCTAAAACCGAACGCACCACTCAGAGACTACTATCGGCTCTACCCCTACAAGGAAGACATTTATCTACCACGCTTGGTCCGGACTTGCCAGGACTTGATCACGAAGATCCCCCACTTCCCGAAAGTACAGGCCACTGCCCTTGACCTAGCGGGCAACTATTGTGAACTTCAAACGCTAAAACATGTCTCCCAAGAAGGTGAGGACCTTTTGAAGGAGTGGTTAAGCGCTAGTTCCAACCTTGGCCTTAGGTGGTACGAATGGGCTGCAGCTTGCGGTTCCACGTTGGGAATCTTCCTCCTCTTTGCAGTGGGATACAATCCCCCGGAGATTGAAGAAAAGGAGCTCATTCAAGCCTATTTTCCCTGGATCCAAGGCCTGCATATCTTACTTGACTACTTGATCGACCTGGGTGAAGACAAAGAAAACGGCGACCTCAACTTCGTCGCCTTCTACCCCACCGAGGAAGAGCGCGATCTCTCCCTCTGCAGATTCGCCAATGAGAGCAAGCGTCTCGCCAAACACCTTCCTAATCCAAGATTTCATTCCACTGTTGTGGAGGGCCTCATTGCCCTTTACGGCTCCGATCCAAAGGTTCGTGTTCAGAAGCAAGAAGTCGTCATTCAAAGCATGGCCAATAGTGGAAGATCCCTCTTCTGGCTCAAGCTCTGTAAGGGGTTACGTTCCATACATGTGATCTAGTTAGCGTGCGCGTTCCGTCAGTTTCGCTAGAAGACTGGCTAGCTCGGCTTTGGAACTAGAGGGCGGGAAGCGATCAAGAACCCTTTGTGCTTCTCGCACGTGGGCTGAGGCCTCGTCCATTACTTCATCGAGGACACCTTCTTTTTGTAGCACTGTGCGAATGGAATGAAAATCGGAGCTTGGCCAATTTGAAGGAATCAGTCCCCGTCCAAAGGCTCGGATCGTGGGTAAAGTCCACAGCCCTTCAGCAAAATCACGGCCTTCTTCCTTTCCCATCATTTGTCCAACGCCGCGATAATCCAGGACATCATCAGTCAATTGAAAAGCCAAACCAATGCGCTCGCCAAAATCCTTGAGATAGCCCTCCTCGGCTTCGCTGGCATCAGAGAGAACTGCCCCCAGACAGCAGCATCCTCCGATCAGATGCAAAGCATCACTTTAATATCTCATGATTCAGTGGTTTTCTCTCAAACTGCATAGGTGCTACCAATAATCTCAGATTATGTAGTCTGAGGTTTTTTCTTA
>JAAZLY010000149.1 GCA_012799115.1 Bacillota bacterium | reverse complement strand
AACCTGAATGTGGAAGATGAGAACATATTTTCGTCCGTACCTTGCCATCATCATCGTTGTGATGTTGCTAGTTTTCTTGGAGGTCATGGCGACTCTAAGACTACCTGACTTGATGAGTACGATCGTAGACGAAGGCATTGCCAAGGGCAACATACCTCTGATTTGGAGAACAGGGGCAGTTATGCTTGCTGTTGCCTTGGGTGGCGTGGCCTGTGCAGTGCTAGGAAACTTTTTAGCATCAAGAGCCTCAACCCGCTTTGGGCGTGATCTACGTTATGATATTTTTCGAAAAGTTGGCCAGTACTCCCCTCGCGACTTCATTAACTTCGGTACAGCGTCTTTGATTACCCGGACAACGAACGATGTTCAGCAAGTGCAACAAGTCTTTCATATGAGTATGCGAATGGCGATGCGGGCCCCTTTGATGGCCATCGGTGGTGTTTTGATGGTGGTGAGAAAGGACTCTAAACTCGCGTTAATCCTTCTTGGGCTGATACCGGTGATTGCTATTATTATTGGATTTGTGATCAAGAAGGGCATACCGTTGTTCAAGAGTCTACAGAAGAAACTCGACAGGCTCAATCTAGTCTTACGAGAACAATTGATGGGAGTTCGCGTGATCAGGGCCTTTGAACGGCGCGCGCATGAACAAGCCCGTTTCGATGAGGCTAATCGTGACCTTACCGAGACATCACTCACGGTAAACCGTATGATGGTAACATTGATGCCCTTGCTTGGCCTGCTCGTGAACGCCACCAATATCGCGATTATTTGGTTTGCCGCAAGGCGCATTGACCTAGGTGCGATGCAAGTGGGTGATTTGATGGCCTTCTTACAGTACACCATGCAGATCTTTATGGCGGTGATGATGTTGTCGTTTATCTTCGTCATGCTGCCGAGGGCATCTGCCTCGGCCCAAAGGATCGTCGAAGTCTTGGATACACAAGTATCCATCACCGATCCAGAAAAACCCCAAAGGATAGAGTCGAGTCTGGGCGTTGTCCGTTTCGAAGACGTGACCTTCCGCTACGCTGGTGCAGCTGCATCTGTCTTGAGTAACATTAGTTTTACTGCGGAACCTGGTCAAACAACAGCCATCATTGGTGGAACAGGTTCGGGTAAGTCCACGATTTTGGATCTGATTCCTCGCTTTCATGATCCCGAAGGTGGAAGGATTACATTGGATGGTGTCGATATCAGGGATTTGACCCAGCGAGATCTACGCTCGCGACTGGGTTATGTACCTCAGCAGGCGATGCTTTTTTCGGGAACGGTGGCTTCGAACATTCGTGGTGGGAAAGAAGACGCCACAGATGAAGAGATTAAGGAAGCAGCGCGCATCGCTCAAGCCACGGAGTTTATCGAAGAGCGGGAAGATGGTTATGAGAGCTATATTGCCCAAAGCGGGACGAACGTCTCTGGCGGCCAAAAACAAAGACTCTCCATAGCCCGAGCGTTAGTTAGAAAACCCCAAGTCTATCTCCTCGATGACACCTTCTCCGCCCTAGACTACAAAACAGATGCCCGCTTGCGCCAGGAACTGGCAAAGAGCGCAGACCAGGCTACCATCATCGTGGTTGCTCAGCGTGTGAGCACGATTTTACATGCTGAGCAGATCATTGTCCTTGATGAAGGTAGGATTGTAGGCAAAGGCACCCACAAATCTCTTCTAGAAAGCTGCTCGGTGTATCAGGAGATTGTGGCTTCACAATTTGGAGAGGAGGCGGTCTCGTGAGTAAGCAAACTACTAGACGAGGTCCTGGCGGCGGCCATGGACCAAGGGGCATTGGTCGTCCTGTAGAGAAGGCCAAGGATTTTCGGGGAACGATGAGACGTCTTGTACGCTATATGGGACCTTTTAAGTGGAGCCTACTCGTTGTTTTCGTGGCAACCCTCCTGAGCACGTTGTTCTCGATTCTGAGCCCAAGAATCCTGGGTCAGGCTACGACGGTTTTATTTGATGGAGTGCTCGCAAGGATGCATGGTGTTCCTGGAGCAGGTGTAGACTTTGCAGCCATCGGACGCATCTTAACCATGCTGGCTTTTGTCTATATCGTCAGCACTCTGTTTAGCTATATTCAGCAAATTATCATGGTACATGTAGCCCAAAAGACAGTGTATAATATGAGAAAGGACATCAACCATAAGCTTGCACGTCTGCCATTGAAATACTACGATACCAACTCACATGGCGATACACTGAGTCGGTTTACCAACGATGTGGATGTGATCAGCCAAAGCCTACAGCAAAGCGTCATCGAGGCGATGTCCTCGCTTATTACAATTGTTGGTGTTACAATCATGATGCTCACAATCAGCCCCATCCTTACTTTATTTACCGTGGGTATGTTACCCTTAAGTGGGGGCTTGAGTGCCTTCATTGCGTCCCGCTCACAGAAGTTTTTTGTACGTCAACAAAACATTCTAGGTGAGCTAAATGGCCAGGTAGAAGAAACCTTTACAGGGCACACGATTATCAAGGCCTATGGTTTAGAAAATGACGCCGCAGAGAACTTCAAGAAGGTCAATGAAGAACTATACACCAATGGATGGAAAGCTCAGTTCGTCTCCGGCACCATTATGCCTTTGATTCGATTTGTGGGCAATCTTGGTTATGTCGTAATTGCAGTTGTGGGTGGTCTCTTTGTTACCCAGGGGAACATTACGATCGGTAATGTCCAGGCCTTCATGCAGTATTCGAGGCAGTTCGGCATGCCTATTACGCAACTTGCCAGCATTGTC
The DNA here is from genome assembly GCA_012799115.1 of Bacillota bacterium. Taxonomy (GTDB): domain Bacteria; phylum Bacillota; class Limnochordia; order Darwinibacteriales; family Darwinibacteriaceae; genus UBA5420. Next base: position 3,998 of record JAAZLY010000149.1, on the reverse strand, counting down.
AATATCCTTCAATCTACGGTTGCAGCAGCTGAGAGGGTTTTTGAGCTCCTTGACGAGGAGGAGGAAGCCGCTGACAAACCAGATGCAATGGTCTTGCACGAACCTCAGGGAAGGATTGGCCTTCATGGCGTGACCTTCGGATATGATGATAACCCTGTGCTCAAGAATCTGAATCTGGATGTGGAACCTGATCAGTTGATTGCCATTGTGGGACCTACTGGTGCAGGTAAGACAACCCTGGTAAACTTATTGATGCGGTTCTATGATGTGAACCAAGGCAGTATCACCTTTGATGGCCACGATATTCTTCAGATCAAGCGAAGCAACTTGCGCAGGATGTTTGGCATGGTACTCCAAGACACGTGGCTGTTTGAAGGAACCATCAAGGAGAACATTGCCTATGGGCGGGAGGGAGCAACTGACGAAGAGATCCTTGAGGCTGCACGGGCGGCCCACGTAGATCACTTTATCCGCACTCTTCCCGAGGGCTATGAGACGGTTTTGACTGAGGATGCATCAAGCATCTCGCAAGGTCAAAGACAACTCCTCACAATTGCCCGTGCGATATTAGCCGATCCTGCGGTCTTGATTCTAGATGAGGCGACCAGTTCTGTTGATACTCGTACAGAACGTCTGATTCAAGAGGCTATGGGTAGGTTGATGGAAGGGCGTACCAGTTTTGTGATTGCCCACCGTTTGTCGACCATTCTCGACGCAGACCGGATCTTGGTGATTAACCATGGTGAAATCATCGAACAGGGAACCCATGAAGAGTTAATTGCGCAGAATGGATTTTATGCCGAGCTTTACAATAGTCAGTTTGTGGCAGCCATGGCATAGAGATGGGGTGTAGTTATGCCACGAGTCGTTATAGGAATGTCAGGTGGAGTTGACTCATCAGTAGCAGCTCTAGTACTCAAAGAGGCCGGTTATGATGTGATCGGCATCTTTATGAAAAATTGGGATGATCGTGATGAAACGGGTGCTTGCACGGCAGATGCAGATTATGATGATGTCAGGCGGGTCTGCGATCAAATCGATATCCCGTATTATACAGTCAATTTCGAACGGGAGTATTGGGACCGCGTCTTTGTGTACTTTCTCGAAGAGTACAAGAAGGGGCGTACGCCCAATCCCGACGTCATGTGCAATAAGGAGATCAAGTTTAAGGCGTTCTTAGATAAGGCATTACAGTTGGATGCCGATTTCTTGGCCACCGGTCATTATGCTCAAATCGGTGAGGCGTCTGGTTTGCTTACCTTGCTAAGGGGTGAGGATCAAGGGAAGGATCAATCCTATTTTCTCTATACTCTAGGGCAAGGACAGCTTGGAAAGACATTGTTTCCCATTGGACATATGACAAAAAGGGAAGTTAGGGAAAAAGCCATCTCCGCCAAGTTGGCCACAGCACGTAAGAAGGATAGTACTGGAATTTGCTTTATTGGGGAAAAAGATTTCAAGGCCTTTTTGTCGCAGTATCTACCGGCCCAGCCTGGGGAGATGCGTACGCTCGATGGGGAACTTAAGGGATATCATGACGGGTTGATGTATCACACACTAGGTCAGAGAAAGGGTTTGGGTATTGGCGGCGCAGGCGAACCCTGGTTTGTTGTAGGTAAGGATCTGGAGACGAATACTCTCTTGGTCGCCCAGGGGCAAGATCATCCAGCCCTGTACACCGATGGGCTCAGAGCCTCAGATTTGAGTTGGGTTGCGGGAATGCAGCCTGCCTCAACATTTACTTGTACAGCCAAATTCCGCTACCGCCAGCCTGATCAAGGTGTCACCGTACATCTAAGAGGGGATGAAGCAAAGGTTGAGTTCCGCGAGAAGCAAAGGGCGATTACTCCCGGTCAAGCTGTTGTGTTTTACGATGGTCCTGTCTGTTTAGGGGGAGGCACCATCGAGGAGACGTGGTAGGAGGTAAGAGGGATGCTCGTTGGAACTTTGTGTGTACAAGTTTACATTCCTGGCTCCAGTTCACTAAAGGACAAACGAAGAACCGTAAAGAGCATGATGGCCAAGGTTCAACACCGCTTTAATGTCTCGATTGCAGAACTTTACAGTGAGGATCTATGGCAACGTGCGACAATTGGGATCGCCTATATCGGGGATAGCCGCGAACATGTAGAGAGACAGTTACAGTATGTGCTAAACTTCTTGGATGCTGAACCAGATTGGGAGATTATCAAGGTGGATATGGATTTGAAATAAAGGGTTTAGTGATTTTGCGAGGAAATTGTAATGTGGGTTTCTGATGGGAGGGAAACAATGAGCGAAAAAATCGCAATCATGACCGACAGCACCAGTGATATTCCGAAGCATATAATCGAGGAATATGGTATTCAGGTAGTTCCGCTCAGAATTGTATACAAGGATGTCGAATATAGGGATGAAGTAGATATAAGCGCAGAAGAGGTGTACGCCCGACTTGCCGAGGAAGTGCCGAGCACTTCACTGCCAGCTCCAGGCGATGTACTAGGTTTATGGGAACGTTTGAAAGACGAAGGGTTTACGCATGTGCTTGCGATTCACATTTCTTCAGGCTTGAGTGGGACGGGTCAACTCATTGAGAACCTATCACACCAGGTCGACGACTTAGTGATTAAGGTTATTGATTCGAAGAACATTTCCATGGGATTAGGCTATACAGTGATCGACGCGGCCAGAAAGTTGGCGCAGAATGTCAGCTTTGATTCCCTATGCACACATGTACAGGAGACTATGACGAAGATGAGAGTCTACTTTGTTCTGGAGACTTTAGAGTACCTTACGAAAGGGGGGAGAATCGGTAAAGTTGCAGGTACATTAGGGCAGATGCTGAACCTCAAGCCCATCATTACCGTCAATGAGGAGGGTGTCTATACCACCCACGCCAAAGTGAGGGGACGCAGAAAGTCTGTTGATCGCCTATTTGAGACGATAAAGGGACACTTGGCCAAACCCATGCAGAATGTGGCTGTTTGTCATGGTGCGGCCCTGGAGGAAGCTCAAGAGTTTATGGAGCGCATTATGAAACACGGAAATGTCAGTGAAGTCCTTCTCAGCCATGTTAGTCCAGTTATAGGCGTGCACACAGGTCCTGGAACATTGGGATTCGTTGTCTATCCAGCAGATTAGCACCATGAGGGAGGTTTTCTCATAAATGGCAGAGAGAGTATGGCGAAGACTAGGAGCAGTGTTGAACAGACCAAGTACCCGTGCTAATTTAGTTGCAGCACAGTTGACGGAAGCCGCGATAAAGAGGGGCGAAGGTAGGCTATCTTCTACAGGTGCATTCTCCACCTCCACAGGCAAGTACACGGGGCGCTCACCAAAGGATCGATTTATCGTGGAGGATGCCAGCACCCGGGACACGGTTGCTTGGGGATCCGTGAATGTTCCCTTGAGTGAAGACCAGTTTGCAAGCCTTTTCGACAGGACAGTCGAATATCTGGAGGGTCTTGAAGAGCTCTATGTCTTTGATGGCTATGTGGGTGCAGATCCACAGCATCAGATGTCTTTGCGTGTAATTAATGAGTATGCATGGCAAAACTTGTTTGCCCGTCAATTATTCATTCGTCCTTCGCGCCAGGCGCTTGAATCACATCACCCAGAGTTCACGGTGATTGCTGTTCCAGGCCTACATGCGGTACCGGAACGAGATGGCACGAATTCTGAGGCTTTTGTCATTATCTCTTTTACAGAACGAGTTGTACTCATTGGTGGTTCAGCCTACGCGGGAGAGATTAAGAAATCGATTTTCTCTGTGATGAACTACTTGCTACCACCGCAAGGCGTTTTACCAATGCACTGTTCAGCTAATGTGGGACAAGACGGTAGGACTGCACTCTTCTTTGGTTTATCCGGAACCGGTAAGACCACCCTTTCTGCTGATCCAAAGCGGAGTTTGGTGGGCGATGATGAACATGGCTGGTCCACTCGGGGCATTTTTAACCTGGAAGGTGGGTGCTACGCAAAGTGTATCAATCTCTCCAGAGAACATGAGCCGCAAATTT